>JAYVAZ010000327.1:0-15909 GCA_043750675.1 Pseudobdellovibrionaceae bacterium
ACATAACTCCGTTACCCCCGGCCACAAATGGACCCGCAAAAGTGCAGGGCGATACTACCGCAATAATAATAAAGGCTAAAAAATTTTTCATCAGTTTCCCCCTAGGGATTTAAAAGTTACCCAAGATATACCTAAAGCTCGAAACAATTTATATATTAATAATATATATTATTTGACATATTTATATATTTTAAATATATAAGTGCATGGATATTTTCAAATTCAATAATTACAAAGCTTTCTTAACCGCAACAATTAGGTCCCACCCGCGGGGTTTTCAGTCAGGCCTTGCCAAAGGTATCGGCTGTCAGGGGTCTTATCTGATTCAAGTACTTACCAAAAAAAGCGACCTTACCGAAGATCAAGCCCTATCAGCTGCAGAATTTTTAAATATGTCGGAGGAGGAAAGAGATTTCTTTTTGTTACTGGTGGGGCAATCCAGGGCCATAAGCAAAGAATTGAGAACTTTTTATTCGGAAAAAATTTCAAAGTTAAAAAACAAAAGAGAAGATATAAAAAATCGAATGCCGAGCGCAGGCGAAATTAAAAGCAGCATCGCAACGGAGTATTTTTCAAACTGGGACGTTTCAACAATTCATATTTTAACAAGTAGCCCTCTCTTTCAAGATCCCAAAAAAATTTCTGACCGACTTGGGCTGAACATTAATCGCGTGAACGTTGTTTTAAAATTTTTGGAAACAAATAACTTGGTAGAGAGGCAAGGCATTAGGTGGATTTTCAAGGGTGATCCGGTTTATCTGCCAAAGGATTCACCGCTTAATTACATCCATCAAATCAATCGTAGGGATCAAGTCGCGCGTTCGATCAGAGAATTTGATCCGGAGGACATTCACTTTGCGTCCGGATTTATGATTAGTAAAAAGCAATTCGATGAACTTAGAAACGAAATTAAACTTCTCATTGAAGTTGCCCATAAAAAAATAGTCGCTTCGCCTTCCGAAGAATTTTATTCATTAGTGATTGATTTATTTAAGGTTGTTTAGTCTAAAAGAAGATCTACCTGGTTGGATTTTTTTAAATGTGGTTAGATTAGCGCGTCGCCTGCCCCGGTCTCAGATGAGATTAATTGACAAGAAGAAGTAGGTTGAATACAAATAAAATCATGATCAGTCGGTTAATTTTCGTATTTATTTCATTTAAGTTTACCCTTTCCAGGAATAATAAATGACCTTTAGATTTGCTGTAGGTTGCCTCCTTTTTCTTTTGCTTGGAGGCTGCATCAGTCAGCCCCCCAACAACGAAAGAAAATAAAAGTCCTAATTATTTTGAAAATGTCCTTTTGATTCAATCTGCTAAAAATAAAGCAATAAATTATGAAACCACTATTTTTGAACCAGTTTCCATGGTCCACCGATCTACCACACCTATCGTTGTTATCATGCATGGTACAAACCCTTTTGGAGATCAAATGCGTGAACGATCCATCCACGCCACTAAGTTCTTTGTAAACCTAGGGTGGTCCGTGGTTCTTCCAATGAGAAGGGGATATTCTCATTCTGGTGGCCAAAAAGTAGGATTAATAAATTGTGATTTAAAAAATTATGGTTTAGAAAATGCGGCTGATATTGCGGAGGTGATTGATTGGCCAATCCACCGGCGGGCTGGCTGTTATGGCTTATTCAAGTCTTCTTAATAAAAAGGTAGCTGCGGTAATAAATTTTCATGGCGGCATCAGGCCGCAATGTGAGACAGACTGCAAATGGCAAGCGAGAATTGATGCATTTAATGCTTATGCACCGACACCTAAACCTATGTCATTATGGATTTATACCGCCAATGATCATTCAAGTACTCCCGAATATATCTCCAGGCTTTACAGTGAATTTTTGAAATCGGGCGGAAATGCCAAATTATTTCAGCTTGGGCCTTTTAAAGACGACGGACATTATCTTATCTCAAGTGAAGACGGCGGTGAAATCTGGCAGCCGTTAGTTATGGACTATTTGCGCAAGCTTGAAATTCTTTCTGAATAAGCTATTTTAGTAAAAAAAATTGTTAATTATATAATTCAATAACAAAATATAATGATTTTTAAATAGTCGGATCTAAACTTAATTTAACTACGGTCTGGTCAATTTGTAGATTTTGAAGAGACCCGAAACCGGATCCTTTTTGTGGTAGTAAAGCGTCTTTCCACCGTCCACATAGGAAATCGAAGGCCCCTCGGTTAGTTCGCCGGTCACGCCGGTAATGACACTTCCCACGCCAAAGGAATCGGAGGTATTCGCGCGTTTAGAAACCACGACTTTGAAATTATAAGTATTTGTACCTCTTACTGTCAGAACCGTATAATAAAGCTCTTTTTTATCCTGCGACATAGACGGCGCATACAGTTTACAACCGTCTACATTGACGTTTTGCAATAAGGCAGCGCTATTCGTATTAGCCGTTAAAGCTCGGGTTGTTGAATTTACACTAAATAATTCAAGTACGCTGGTATCAGGATAGCCTTTACCGCCAGAAAATTTTGCTCTTGCGACTATGGCTTCAGTGCCATCCCACGATAGGCCCAGGTCCATATCTACGTAAAGGGTTCCTCCGCTGGGCGCAGTTCCATCAGAAAATGAAGCATCTGCAGCAGCTATGTTAGCAAGGGATAATCCTCCAGAACTGCTAAATTGCGCCCCAAAAAGTGACCGCCAGCGGCCGGAAGCTCCGTAGTTTCTAAGTGACATAAAGTAGAAGTTATTTAATGAGTCGGTCGCGGGAACGCCGTCTAAAACTCCGGCCTGATTGGCTCCGCTTAATTCGCCGGCCCAGGCATAACTTCCATCCGATTGTTTTACCGCGAAATGAATATTCATTTGGGTATCATCAGAAGTTTTGTTGTTAAATAAAAGCACTACGCCGTCAGCCGATATTTGCGGCTCCATTGCATTTCCGGTATAACCATTACTGATGACCACTTCGGTCTCATTCCCCCACTCGGTATTACTACCCAGCTGGTCTAAGCAACCGGTGTCTGCCGGGACAATTGGACTTCCGCCGCCGTCATCTTTTCCAGAGCTTGAACAATTGGTATAGGCAAAAATGCAAATCACACCCAGCAGAATATAAATTACACTTACTAACTTTCTACGGTTTTGCACCAATCCCCCAACGTATTGTCTTAACACTTATAGTTTATGTTACTGAGTTTATTAACAAATTGAAACGGAAATTCACCAATTTGGACCTACAAATAACATAATGCCTAGCCAAGGGTTGAATCGCCTAAACATTCCATTTTGAGACGCCTTAATTGACTTAAATAAGTTAAAATTCTAGTGGTTTGATGAAGAAAATACATCTGCAAAAAAACTTCTGAAGTTCAGAAAATTTTGCGCTATATTGCTGACTTAAACATAACTAGATTTAATGGATTTAAAGGAGAAACAAATGAAAAAATTAACAATTATCTGCTTTGGTATCATCGCTTTAACATCATCAGCATTTGCCGGTTCAATGGACTGTTCAAATGCGGAACAAACCTTCACTTATAGCTACTTTATTAGCAATGGTGGAGCCCACATGGAAAAAGCAACTGTTAGCTACAATGGAATTTCGCAGTCTTCGCTAAATCAGCAAGGAAAACTGGATATAACTTTCAAAACGATGGTAGTCATTTCTACGGTAGACCCAGTTACCGAAATTACCACTGCTTGGGCCGAAGGACAAGTTACGGCTGATGGACAAACTTCTACATTTTCCGAGCCCGTTATTTGTAAAGTGGTAGCAAGTGTTGCTTGCCATGGACCGAATGGCCAACCCTGCCCATAAGAAATTTCCCGAGGAGTTGAATGGCATACGTTTTATTCGAACAAGGTAAAAAAATCGGCGAAGTGACTGACTGGAAGTTAACAAAGTCAGAACCCGTTTATAAACACGTTTTAGGAAAAGAAGTTTTATTACCGGCAAAGAATGACGTTTGCTCTTTCAACACTCCGAAGCCTGTCAACCGCAAGGCTCAACTAACTATTATCGAAGATCGAAAAACTGAACTGGTTCTTGAAATTAAATCCGTTAAAGTTATGGCAGTAACCGCATTTATTATCAAACGCCAATTACTTTGACATTTTCCTCTGTAAAACTAAAAAAATCGATTAAAACTCTGACGGTGTAAAACTATCAGAGTCTTAATTTGAGATCCCCTTACTTCCTCTTCGCCGTATTCAATTATTTCACGATATTATTCACAGTGATGATCGGATAGTCCACACCGGCTTTATGGGTGATCCGACCTTACGTGATTACATGATTAAACCGGTTTCTAATTTGAGTGCGACTGCTAATGGATCTTCAGTTACATTAGTGTGAGAACCGCCGATACTTACGGCGGCCAATTTAAAAATCTTTCAACAGGTAATATAGTGGAATTACCCTAGCCAGAAATTATAGAGACTTCAAAGCTTTTAGCACTTCATCAAACCGATAAAAATACAACCGGTTCGAATCGCCTAATTTAGCGATGTATAACGAATAGCTAACTCCCGAATCAAGAACTTCCACAGTCAAATTTACTTCCGGAAATTTTTTCTTTTCAGTCATAAGTCGGTCCGCTTCATTTTTGATCTTAGACAATTCCTTTTCTAATTGAACTTCCCATTTAACCAGGGATTTTGTCGAATCAAACCTAAGCTCTGAACAACCATACAAACATTGAGCTACATTGGAGAATCTTGAACTCACGTCGCGAGCTAGGTCAGTCATCCTTTGCTCCAATAATTTTTCCATATTCAGTTTGGAACGCGCTTGCAAATAATTATTTCCTAATTGTGCGAGGATGTTTTTATATGTCGCAAGATTACTGCTACTTAAATAACTTAAAGGTGTTTCAGTTAAATCAATCGAATTACCATTTTGGGCAATATGAAAAATGGCATTTAATCCATCAAAATATTCCGAATTCAATGATTCTAAACCACGATAAGAAGTTTCATAATTTTTAATACACTCTTCTTGCGACAGGCTCATTTGTTTTTCGTCGAGCCATGTATTTTGATTCGCTGACTGTTTCCGCTTATTAAATTCTTTAGCAAAACAAGATCGCACAATGTAGTTTTCCAAACTATATGTAATAATGTCTTGAGAATCCGCAGACGACTTAAGGTCACGTTGAATAGACAAAACTTCTTTACGAGCGCCGTTAGAAATCTCAACAAAATTTTGATAAGTAGAAATATCAGGTGCCAACTTTGCTGCATTATTAGCGCGATTGACTAACAGGTAATAGGCACGTCCCAATTTAAATCCTGATTCTAACGAATGTTTTTCACAGTCCGGAAGCCTTACTTGGCTGCAATAGGTTATTAAATTTGAATTGGTTTGCTCTAATAATAATCCCGCAATTTCATTTCGCGACTTTAAAACTCGTGCTTCAGCATCACCGTAGGCAACGGCCGGCTCTTCGTTATTGGTAATATCGTAGGAAATGACCGCTTTGCTGGCTTTATCTCCGTAACAACCCATTACGGACGCTGCAAGAATCGATATGACAATTAGTTTGAAATTCATACTATACCCCTTAGGTAAAAAGGCATAATAAACGAAGAGGCTGGCGAAATAAACTGTCAAGAAAATGGACAGTAAATTATACCGTTTTCCCTGCCAAAAGAACCGTATCGTTCTTTACCGATAGTTTAACAATCGCTTTTCAATTTCTAAAATACTGTCGGCGTAATCGCGACTATTATTATAATCCATCAAAGCTTTTGCTTTCGATTCGGGATTTTTTTGGTTCCAACCATGAAGGTTCAAATAATTGGCCACACTCAAAATGGAATCGCTAACCTTAAACAGATCGGAATTTGTTTCGGGCTGACTGGGAAGTGCAAAATCCTTGTAACTAGATGGAATGAATTGGGGAACCCCGAAAGCCCCGGCAAAGGAACCACGAAGATTTTTAATATTTTTTAATTTCGTCGAATTAATTTCTTCCAAAGCTTTGATCTGCTCGATCGCCCATAAAGATTTACGTTTGGTTCGTTCTTCAATTTTGGATTTTATTTCTTTTTCGGAATAGGGCGTACCCATTTGCTTCTCTTTTTTAGCAAAGCCCAGTAATCGGCTTTTCACCGCTTCACGATTTCCTTGCATTAGGTGCAAATAAACACTGGCGACATGAAATCGTCCCTTTAGACTACCATGTCTAGTTTCAATCCATAATAGCGCCGAAATGGCCTCTGGCGAAACCTGATAATCCTTTTGGGCCTGGACAAGATCGTTCTTATTTTTTTCAATAAATTTCCGGCAGGCTTTCACGGCTTCGTCAGAAACCAAGTTCATATGATTGGCAGGTCGCAAAAAGCCTAAAACATTTAACTTCATCACCTGTGAAAAGGATTTTTTATCATATTGTTTGATCATTAATTTTCTGAAACTATTGGAAACCCCGGCTTGGGAAAGTTCTTTATTTAACCACTTGGTATCAGGGGAAATTTTTAGTTCATTGACAGGTTCTTTCTTTGGTTTGTCGGTTTTGGCCAACACAAAAGACCCGCTACAAATAGATATTAATAATAAAGCCGCGATATATTTAACCACGGCTTTATTGTATTACAAAAAATGAATCCGGCTCAAGCGATCAAGCGAACCTCGATATAAGCCGGGTCGAGCACTAGTAACGGACGTAGTTTAAAAGCACAGTTTCTTCATAAGAATGACAAACGTCGTTGCTTAAAGTTTGTTCTACTTTTAAATTTTGTGCAGAGACATCCCCGTAGCCCATAAAATCAACAAGACCGCTCATTTTAATAACGATTTTTGTTAAGTTGCCACACCCTGCGCCATCTTCATCTACTAATACTTTTTCGGCCGCGTATTTATAAGTGTCTTCAGTATTGCGAATAAGACTAGTGACCTTCATCTGATTGAAAAGATCTTGATATTGCTTGAAGTAGCTATAAACCTGAATTTCTTGATTTGCAGGATCAATATTTAAAGTTTCAAAACAGATCTGTTCAGGAACCAGGTTAATGGCTTGGGTTTTGGAAGCGGCATCTAAAAAGTAACAAGATTGCGACTGGATATGTTCTTCCGGTCCCGCATAACTAACTGATGTTAAAAGAAGTGCAGCGAAAATAAATAGATATTTCATAAAATCCTCGTTTGATGAATTCAAGTTAATGTGTTTTTTCTAAGGAGTTTATAGCAGATAATTTGAAGTTTTGTATTAGGATATCATCAGAATTCGAAGCGGACATTGAAGGTATTACACTAAAACGGAAAAGCTGGACACCCTTAAGGGAATCCAGCTGGAAAAATTATTTTCTGTTAACTGTCGCCATTAAAGCGTTTGAACTAACTGTTTTGTAAACTAAGTGCTCAACACAGTTTGGAGCTATCAAACCAGATTCAGTTTGTTGACATAGGTGAGATTTCTTCACATCAACGATTTGAATCGTAGTTTTTGCTTTTGAAACTACCATGCTTAAATGATTTCTTGCGAACTCACGACCCGCATTTGAAAACGGGTGTTTCCATTGTGGGTATACTGATTTCAACAAGTTTACTTCATCAGCATTAAAACTAGCTGGGTTTAACATAACAGAAGTGTAGCTCAATTCGTTGCCTTCACCCATGTTAAAAGAGTCACGGTATCCGATGTTTGCGCGAATCGCTGCACCTGATGCAAGAACAACAGTCTCCTGACAAGATAAACCTTGCTCACCGTAAGGATTGCAATTTGGAATGGTGTGGATCGCAGTTTGTGTTGGAACCAAAACATACTCAGCATCAACCAAAGTCACTTGCGATGCAGAAGAAGGCAAAGTCACTTGATTTGAAAAGGTAACATTTCCTGCTTGTGCTAAAGACGCAGCTAGAAGTGTTAATCCCACTAATAACATTTTCATAAAAACTCCTCATTTTTTTGAGCCCAATTGCCCAATTAATATTTTTGAGCATACTCGCTCAATTAAAAACTATGCTCCTGTTATAGTCTTATTTTTCGAAATGAAAACACCATAATGAATTTCCCCGCAGTGAATCAGCCAATAATAACTTATTCTTAGTATTAAAATGCCCTTTAAAAAGCATAGTTTAAGATTCTTAACTGTTTTCGAATTAGAGGCGGCCGGTCAGAATCGAAAAAAACATCTTGAAGTCTCCAAGCAGACTCCACAAAGGATAAGTGAAGGCAGCCGGGCGATTTTTTTTCAATGATAAAATGTCCAACCCAAGCAAAACCATAGCCGAAAAATGGGACCGCAATAAGCAAAAAATAATTTGGCAAAACGAGCGCATAAATTGAAGTCCTTATTTTTTTTCTTCCGGCGAAATTTCAGTTTTTAGTTCCGGACAAATAGACTTTAAGTAAGCGTCAAAGTATCGTAAGAAATCAAACCTCTGAGAAGTATAATAAGGCTGCGGATGGCCGACATTTTTTGCGAAGATGACGAAACCTTGATTACTATTCGGAAGTTCACAGTCCCCCGGCGCATTTTCTATTAACAGCTGATAAACCGGTGCTCGGGAATAACCGCCGGAAAACATTGTCCACCCTATGCTTAAATAACTATAGTTGAAAAGCAAAGGAGAAAACCCGAAAATCATTGCAAGGGCAGAAATAAAAACTGCTTTTTTTGAAATAGCGGTGTCCGCCGGCGTCGATTCGGAATAGTGAAAATAATAATGAACTGGAATGAAAAACAGAAAAAAATAGAGAACCGCGAATTTTAGATCGTAAGATAAAAGACTTTTTTCCAAAAACAGAGTAATTAGACCAATCAATGTGAACAACCAAACCAGAAGTTTTAAGGACTCCCGTTCCTTAACGAAATTAAAAAGATCTTTCCGAGTAAGGTCCAAAAACCGCGAAATGTAATACACTTCGATCAACGCCATCATTAACCCTGCCCAAATCACCGTGGTGAGTAAACTAATGGATAAATGAAATATAAATGCCAAGACCAAACCAAATCGTCGGGTCTTTTTTAAAAAAATCAAGGTTGCTAACAAGAATTCCGTAGGAACAACAGCGTAAAAAAGAAATTCAATCACAAAACAGTTTTGTCCAGTGCAGGCTTGACTTAAATAAGTATTGTAAAAATATGTCAGCAAACCGTACTTGGCCTGTAGCATTGCTGGAAAATTATAAGCCTTGTGAAAGGCGGCGAAAAAGTAAACCGAACATACAACAATAATTTCGATGCCCCAAATGGACTTCGCCGTGGATAAGCGCTTTTTAGCAACCGACTCTTCCACAGTTACCGCCAAAAAGGCAAATGCCGGTAAAAAATCAAATGGAAGAATGTATTTGATGTTAATCGCCATAATCGCCAACATCAGTAGCGTTGAAATAGTCCCAGTCCAACCAATATAAAAATTACCGGCAAAACAAGCGGCCGTTGCCAATAGCGCTATTTTCATTCCAGTTAAGACAGCGGGATCCATAGCAAAAAGAAAATCCCAAAGGGGAATTTGGGGATAATATTGGAAATAGTCAGGTGTAATCGCTGAAAAATTGGTAAACCCAAATACGGACACGACCGCGATCAATAAACGGAAAAAATCTTTAACTTGAAATTTTGAAGCCATAAACAAATCATCGCAACCTAAATAACATTTGTCTATGATTTGTCTGAACCGAAAAAATTAATAAGATTTTTCTAAAATCGCATTCACCAGTTCTACATCAATTTCTGGATTCCAACTTTTCTGGGCTAATTTGCTGGCATCAGAAATCCGAATCATGTAATCAGGATGATCATTTCTAGAATCAATTCCGTCTGGCCCCTTAACCCAATACCCTGAGGTGATCACTAGGTTTCCGTCGTTATCTCGAACCCCTTGCAAAACATAGTCGTACTCACGCACGGACTGTTTCGTCCCTACAAAGTTTTTTTCAGTAGATAGAACGGATTCTGCAGAATACAGCCACATCCTGACAAACAAGGAATCGGGTTCACCTGGAACCAGGTCCATTTTGTAGTTGGCCTTAAAAACAGGCACGTTCCAAACTTCGACGCCTGAGTCATGATCCATCACGAAAGATTTTTTATTTTCAAACAATTGAACTTCGATGAATCGATGGAACTGCTCGGGGAAAATATCGGGAAAAATCCATCCATCGGGACCTCCAGAAAATTTTTGTCCATAATAACTTAAACCTTTGTCATCGACGGCTTCGTAAGTCATCAGCGCCAATCCTTTAAGATCAGCAACTGAAAACGTCACTGAACCCGAACCATCAGCCGTAGCGATTTTAACTGGTCTTTTTGATTCTGGTTTTGCCAATGAAGCAAATGACCAAGCATCGCACAGACCTTCCCATGTCGCCGATTGCGGAGAAAACTTTTGACGTTCATATTCCGCCGCAGAACCGGCCGTTGGTTTAAAAGAGCGGTGAATTAAATCGTATTTTGATAAGGCGGAGGGATTGCCGGGAGTATCGGTAAATAAAAGTGGTTCTTTTTTCGGATACCACCAGGCAGACCATGGTTTAGCCTGCGCGGCTAAAGCCAGATCAGTCAGCGGAAACTTTTTAGCCTTAACTGTTGAATAACCGAATTCGCGAGTCACCGCGAACAGGGAAGGATCTTTAAACATCGTCGCAAAATCAGGATTCATAACATCGCCAAATTTGCCGGCGTCAATAATTGGGTCCCCTGTTAATTTTGGTTTTTGTGGAGCAAAAAGATTAGCGGTTGTTGAACCGGATTTTTCCTGTTGACCACAACCTAAAAGAATTGAACTGATGATAAATAAAAAAACGAAAAAATAGCGCATACTGTCCCCTCGATAACTAATGCTTTAATAACAAACGAGCTTCTTTGCATTTTACTACAAAGAAGCTCATTTTCTCATTCTGCTTATTTAATAAGTAATCAGATTAGTTAGCCATACCTGGGCAAAGACTCATTGTTTTGCCAGTATCTTCTCTTACAACTGCTTCTTTATTTGCTGAAGCCATTGAGGCCGCGGCAGAAGAACAAAAGTCACTTGCAGAACCAGTGAAAGCAATTAGTTCTTCACAAGTTACTGCGCGAACTAAGTCAACTTTGTCAGAAACTTGTTTGTATTGAGAACAAGCCAAAACTTGTGGACTAGTTGCAATTTCATATGAACCAGGAGCTACACTGTACTTATCAGAAGAAACTGATGTGGTAACTTGGTGTGCTGTCGGTAAATCAAAAGTGCCATCGCTTTCAGGAACCCACTTGTAAGTGATGTCACTACAAGCTACCTGAATTTTAGTTGGCGCCACTTGATTGTGGAATTTTGCCGGATTTTGACAAGCTGATTTAAGATCGTCAAAACCTAATCCTTGAACGGGATCACCCGCGAAGGCGAAAGAAGAAGCTAGGGTACAGCATAATGCTAAAAATACTTTTTTCATAAAATTGTCCTTTGTTAGTTTGTTTGGGTCACGGATGCCTGTCAGAGCAAGACGTAGACCGAGCAAGTATATTTTTTGCTTTGATTAGGTATTTGCTGTAAGTGATCGAAACTGAAAAGGATTATGTTTAGCGGCAAATTGCTAAGTTCTGGGTTCGAAGGACCAAACGTGGAAATTTGCATCAGACAATTGCCCCATTGTGTTTTTTATGTACTACTCGCAAACTGAAAAATAGGGAGTACAATAGATAAAAGCTACGATGAGAGCGCCTTCAACTATTGGTTCGCACCTTGCGATAAAACATTGCGGCGTTATTGAAAAATCAATGACAGCTGCATTTTTAGGCATCGATATCACAACCTTCAAAGGTATCTATATCAATTGCGCGCCAAAGACTTCCATCATGAGCTATCAAATACTTTTGCTGGAATTGAAATTCAAGACGATGTTAATTATCTTTTGCTGGAAAAACCGGTCTAAAATTTAATGCCGTTTTGGACCCTGCCAGGCAAATTGATGCCCATGCGGATCTTCAACTAGAAACCATCGTGTTCCCCAATGATTGTCTTCGGGTCTTAAAACTACATGCGCACCATCTTTGATTTGTAAAAAAGATCGGTCGACATCGGGGGTTTCAAAATAAATCACCAATCGGCCGCGTTCATTATACACTTTGGGTTTTTTGCTAAGGTCAATGGGATCGTGATCTTCAGCAAGCACCAATGAAAAACCGTCTTTTGATTTCAAATAGGATAATCGACTGGCCTCGGACATCTGGCCAATACTTTTTTCCACTTCCCAACCTAGGACATCGGTAAAAAATTGAAAAGATTTTGAATAGTCAGTGGGTTGTATAAAAAGATGACCAAATTCACTCAAGCTAATTCCTATTGTAATTGCTGTAACTTTAAACAATTGGAAATACTATTATACTAATTCAAGTTCAAGTTAAAATTATCCCAAGAAAGACGATCGGTTTTCCCTCTGAAAACCGCACAAAATTGAAGCATTTTACTAGAATTGAGCACCGTTTGATATTTGCGACGATAAAGCGTATCGTTAATAAATGTCAAAACGGCTATTACCCCACATTGAAAACCGCGAACAGTATCGCTTGAACTTCATTGAAAATCAGATTTGGGAACCAGCCATAAACTTTCTGTCCCAGAAACATAGGCTGGTCGGCCAGCCAGAACGGGGAATACTGGGAAGTCACATTGTTTACCGCGTCGGAAATCATTGGATTAAACTAATGGCGCCCCTTTTTTCCCAAGATATGCCCTTCGAAGTAGCTGGCTTAAAATGCCTAAAAAACCGACTTACCGTTCCGATCCCAGAAATTCTAGGAGAAGGAAATTTAGAAGGATGGGAGTATATAATACTAAACCACTTAAATGGGGAAAGTATTCGTAACGTTTGGATGGCCTTACCGTCCCAGAAGAAAGATCACTTAATTGATCAAATAGCCGAAACGATATTACAGATTCGCCGCTGCCCCGCAGATCCTATCGTTCAAAGTCGATTCGAATGGAACTCTTTTATTACTCTGCAATTTACCGACTGCCAAAAAAATCAAAAAATGAAACAGTTTCCCGAAGCCTGGATCAAACATTTTCCGGAATTTCTAAATGGAGTCGGTTTAGATAGTTTTCTTTGCGCTGTTCCTTGTTTCCTGCACTCCGATTTAACGGGGGATCATTTCCTTATTAATGAGGTCGGCAATCTTACCGGCCTTATTGACTTAGCCGACTGTCAGACTGGTCACCCGGAATACGAATTATTAGCCCCCGCTATATTTATTTTTAAATCTGACCGAAAAAGTCTTCAGCGATTTCTGCTAAAGTGTGGCTATACAACCCAAGATTTTAACCGAAAATTCTCTGAACGGCTATTAGCCTGGAGCTTTCTACATCGTTACTGTGGTTTGATTTCTTATTTTCCGAATGAAATTGCGCAAACAAAGGTTGGTGATTTTTCAACCCTTGCCGAGGTAATATTCCCTTTGTAGCTTAACACTACTAGACTTTTTTCAGTCAAAACATGGCTTGGATGAAATTTAAATTTGCATAACTCCTGTATTCTTGATGTTATTTATTTATACCCAGAGGAGGGACCGATGAGTCTGTTTCATTCAGCTTCGCTTAACTTTATTTTGACTGCGACATTTTTATTTTCGACCAATGTTCTGGCAGAAATAAACTCACCCTCTAGAATTGTTAAACTGACTGTTGTTAACGAAAACATTTTGCGATCAGGTCGCCCGGTTGGAAATGAATTAGCACAGTTGCAAAAGGACTCAGGAATCACCACGGTTATTAATTTGGAAAGTTCAGCTGATTATATAAATCAAGAAGCCAAAGTAACTAAAGGTTTAGGACTCACTTATTATTCAGTTCCCTTTATCTCTTACCTCCCGCCAAAGGATGCGGACGTAAATAAAGTTCTGTCTTTACTAAGGGACTCTACAAATTTCCCTGTACTACTACATTGCCAATACGGCAAAGATCGTACGGGAATGATTATTGGGTTGTACCGCGTAGAAGTGGAAGGTTGGGCTCCGGCGAAGGCCTATCAAGAAATGTTGGCGTTGGGATTTACAAAAGAGTTAATTCCTTTAGACAACTATTTTAAGAAGCGCACTGGATACAGCGGTAATTAATTTCTTCATTCCAAATGGAAGAAGTCGAAAAATTTTTCAAATGCCCTTATTGTTTAGAAAAAATATCTATGCTTTTAGATATTTCCACCGAAGACTCGCAGTCTTATGTTGAAGACTGTGAAGTTTGCTGCAATCCCATTCAAGTTTCCTTTTACGGAGCCGAAGGAAAAATAAAGGGATTTTCTGCTGAAAAAGCCTACGGATGAATTACAGATGCACAAAGGCGCACTTATTTTTGGTTAATAGTATCCGTCTAGACACTATCGTCGACTCTAAAATTTGCAATTTTCCTTGTCCAAAAATCTGATCGATATAGTTTTGGTCAAACTGCATGAAAATATTCTGCCCACGAAGGGTTTTATCTTTTAGATCTTCTTTGATGTCTATCATCAGGTGATTATTGATTGCATCCAACAACACCCAGCGTTTCCCATCGAATGCAAGTTGATCAGGGCGAAAATCACCCACATATAAATATCTTGCCGAAATTTCGGCGAATACCAGAAGCGCGGCAAACAGGTTTTTTCTTTCTATTGCCGATAATTCCTGGCCATTGACTAGCAGATCCGCCATCGTAAAAGAAACATTTATTTTTTGCATCAAAGTATATTCGGATCTAAATTTTTCAACCAAAGCAGGTGTCGGTACGCCATGCGCGGCTAAAACCCGAATGCTTTCAACGTAGTCGTCTGAATAATGCGCACTTCTTAGAATACGAAGGGCTACACCAGATTCGGTTTCGAAGACCCGAGTCATTCCACCTTCACCAAGAACGTTTTTAATTTTAAAAAAAGTTCCATCACTAAAAGTAACGATGTCATTTTTTTTAATGGACTGAATTTTTTCTGGATATTCTTCAACTGGTTTGCCGGAAGGATTAAATAATCGAACTTCTTTAGCCTGGACCGAACCGGAAAGGGAAACGAGCGATAAAATGAGAATACGTATAATATGACCCATGTCGCCCCTTCCTTTCCTTAAATGCAGCGGCCTATTCTAGGCTTAAAGAACCCGCGCCATTCTTAACGATAATGCCGTTTAAAGCTTCCCCAGACTCCAATGCGCAGTCATGACCATCCTTCATTCCCACTTCTACGCCTTCAGAAATGATTTCTGAAAGATCCAACGGACAAACCATACTTTCCGAAAAGAACGTGACTGAATTTGGATCAATGAACGCCTTACAAGAGTTCATTGATACCTTTTCTACCGTTGCAATCTGAGCGATCAATTGCGCTTCACCTACACAAGCCGACGCTACCGTGCCAGCACCCATAATAGCCAATCCTAATAATAATCCCTTCATAAAACCCCCTTTAAATTTATTTTGAACGACCCACTTAACATAAATTCTCTTCCTTACAAACACATTCCAATTTCAGCCTGCAACATTTTTAACAATCTTGTTGCATGAATCTGATCGGAAATGTCCTGCGCTGCCTTTGCCAATTCTGGCGGAGTCACGTCGCTGGTAGTATTTCCAATAGCCAACTCGGCTTTATCCTTTAATAATCCTAATTTCTCTACTGCATCGGATAAGGCTACAAAATAACACTGAGAAATAGGACATGTCTTTTGTAACGCCGAATTTGAAAACAAACTTGAATATTTACTTTTCGCAATTGGCAAAGATAATAACTCTTCATACTCCGCAATCCCACAAGTGACCGCAGGAGTTCTAAAAGTGATCAAGCCATTCAGAACTTGCGACTCAATCATAAACCAACGGATCTGCCGGCGAAATTCATGCAAACCATTGCCGGTCTCTAAGATAAAAAAATTAAAACTAGTGGAGTCAATAGAAGCCAAATCCAAGGTCAACTGTGCAATCAAACTAGAATCAGAATCGGGCAGACTTTCCAAAGCCTGCTTCAGATCCTTTTTAATTTTACCTAGCTTCGAACTGTCGCTG
>JAYVAZ010000328.1:0-5566 GCA_043750675.1 Pseudobdellovibrionaceae bacterium
TATTTTGTTTTAACTGTTGGATCACTTGTATTGTTAGATCAAATTTTGAAACTTAAATAAAAATTCAAAGTTCTACAAAGATCGGCTGGCGGACGCCAATTTCTCCGGTGTAGAACCTCTCAAGGTTCTAAGGCCGCCGGATCAAACCTAACTAGTGCAAAAATTTAAAAACCCAGCAGTATTCCAACTCCAAATAGAATAAATATCGCGCTGGCTATTCGATGAATCAACCGCATCGGGATTCTGTCTGTAAACTTGTGGCCGAAGAAAACAGCGAGGCCGTCTGCCGCCAACATTCCAACTGTTGTGCCTATCGTTACAAGCAAAGGGAGCGCAAACTTTGCCCCGAGTGCTACTGTTGCCAATTGAGTCTTATCGCCCATCTCCGCAAAAAAGAATGCAACTGTCGTTGTTAAAAAGGGTCCCCAATGATGTTTGTCCTGGAATCCTTCATCTTTGTCTGGAACGAGTGGTCGGCCCCCATTGTTAGTACCACATACATCGATAGTTTTTAAAGCTCTTATATCCGCAAGCCTTTCTCTGTACTAGCTTTGCGGTCTTATTAAAAGCCTCAGTTCTAGCATTTGTTAACCCAGTTTCAAAATAAAGTAAAATCTCTTTTTTCCACCTATCCATTGTTTTTGCTCATTTTAATAGTGCTTTGTGACCGGTACCTTTTAACTGGCTTATAAACTGGTAAAAACTTTGGACCGCGCGTACTAAACCTTTGGTTCTGTAAAATTCATAGAGCCGTTCTTTAAATCGATATATTAGATCTAATTCTGGATGTTGTTTTAAATATTTATCAACATCTGATCTTAAAAAATAATCCATTTTCATTCTGTTTTTTAAAACTAATTTCTTCAACAACAACTCCTGCCGATGACCGTGTATATCTTTTTGCATTTTCATAATCGTCGGGGTCAGTAATCTTAAAACGTGGAACTTATCTGTCACGATCATTGCATTTGGGAAAAAATCTTTCACAAATTTTTTGTACGTCGATGACATATCCATCGCGGCTAATTTTACATTTTCTCGGCCTGGCACGTGACTCAGTTGCTGGATTAAACTCTTCGTGTCTTTGCCTTCAACCATTTCGCTTGCCCCGTTAACATATCGGTGAATGCCCCATTCAGTATTGAAGTTGCTGAAATAGCAGACTGATCTAGATGGGCTTTAAACTCGCTTCGTACATCGAAATTGCGATTGTTACCTTATGGGATTTTGGTAAAATCAATTGAGTAGTCTGAAGGAATGAATCTTGGCACTCCAGCCTTAACTGCCGCAGCTAGAAGTTGCGATTGAGCATCAAGTATGACGCTCCTTAAACCACTCAAAGCAGAAATAACACAATGAGCACCCGTGCAGGCCTTGACTAGCTCTGGCTCATTATTGAAATCGACTTCGTGAATGCGGATATCCATCTTTTTCAAGTTAGAAACTTTTTCTTTAGGGCTGCCACGACGAACAAGTGCTTCGACGGCCACGCCCTGCTCAATTAAATTCAGCGCAATTCGCTGACCCAAGTTGCCTGTGGCACCAGCAATTAGGAATTTTTGTCTTTCCACCGACGAAATTCTGTCTGGCATAAATTTATTACAACCTTGATTGATAAAAATACTAAATAAACTTAATCTGTGTTCAACTTATTAATATGTCGTTTCTAAATGTCTTAAAAATATTTAACTTACTTTGCTTCTACGGCTATGGCTTGAGCTACCTATTTTCTAAAAAAATGAAGGCTGAATTTATTCGCTTTGGCCTTCCTCGGTACCGGGTTCTGACCGCGGGCCTACGGGTCGCGGGCAGCACAGGACTGGTGGCTGGATTTTATTTCGAACCCTTGACTCCAGTCTCTTCTCTGGGGGCTTGCGCTCCTCATGCTTCTTGGCGTCGGGGTTCGTATTAAAATTCACGATCCTGTTTTTGCAATCATTCCAGCTTTGATTTTTATGTGCTTAAATATTATTATATTTGTAATGACCATTCATTTACTGAAATATTGACCTAATTTGGTTTTTAAATCCGTCAAGCCATTGAGCTGGTGAAGGCAACAGCAAGACTCATCACAAGCATTAGAAGAGCTGGAACAAACTTTTTCAATGGGTCCCTTATTTTAAAATGCATTCCAATTGCTCCAAGCATTAAAAAAGCCACCAGGATGGACGCATAAAATCCGACTGAGTAAATCCAAAGACCGGCTAGCAGGGCCAATGCAGCGGAAATTTTTAATGCACCCACCAAATAATGAGCCCAAGAAGGCAATCCGTATACTGCAAATTCATCTTTTAAATTTTTTGCATTTCCGCCGCGATAACTGGTGTCCTTGCTATATCGCAGAATCCAGACATTCAATAAACCAATTGCTATAATAATTTGCAGTGCAGCCGTGATGTTCATAATTTTAATCTCCAAACATTTGATAACTTTGGTTTCAACCCTAATTAACGATTTAACTTTCTCCACTGCTCGAACTTAATTCTTAAAAAAATAAAAACTCCGATGAAATTTATCCCGAAAATAATTAGGCCGATAGCAAGAATGGCTTCACTGCTCATGGGTGCCTACAAACAGAAGATTCCCGGCTGAAAGAATCGAAGGCACCCAAAGTCCTACAAAAATTCCATTCTGCGTGTCCTTGCTATAAAAAAGGTAGATCGAAAAAAGCATTGAGGCAAAAGATGCGCCGAGGATTAAGAGCTTTGCAATCCAAATGCGTTTAAAATGGTTTTTCTTTTCTGATTTTATTTCCAAATTCATCCTCCATAGACGATCGAGGCTAGCACACCATATATGCTAGTCAATCTGATTCTAAGAACCGAACATAGTGGGCTGGGCGGATTTCGGCCTAATCGCCTTGCAAGCCATCAGCTCAGTATGCAATTTTAAAGCGAAATTTCCAGATTTTGACTGAACGAAATAAGCCGGATTTTCTTCTGATCCATTTCGCTTGATCAACTTTCCCTTTATTGTTTTTGAAACAGATTTCGTATGAATCTGTTTCACCGAGCCAGTGATGAAACGCCCCATCCATTTCCACTGAACATCAGAGCCAAGTTTGAAAATTGTGACCTTTTTTTTCATTTCCATCCTTTTGTAGATCCATCAATACGGCCTGCGACTGCATTAAATATTTTCAACTTACTCGCCCCACATTTGATCAGAATCCAGCAATGTGCCTAGTCCCATTTGCGCCATTTGTATCATCATCCCCATTTTCTGAAGACGGTCCAAATTTACAGATTCGTTGTTTTTAACTTGAAGACTGAGATTATTATGGTGTTGCTGAATCTTTTCGATCATTGGTATTTCTCTGCGTTTTAAGACGCCTTCGATAATTTTTGAGACATTCTCTTCAGCTTCATATCTTTTTGTCTTTGAATTTTCGCTTTTTGTTTGGCGAATCAAGCCCTCGTGTTCGAGCTCTTTGAGAGCAGGACTGATCAAGGCCTTTGACACCTTCAGCAACTTCCGAATCTCAATTCCAGACATTGGAGCCTTACGCAAATAAACAACTGCCCAGATCTCACCGTGAATTTTACGAAATCCCCAGTAGCGAATAAACTGCCCAATGCCAGCTGCGAGCTTCTGAAGTCGTAATATTTCTTGCTTTTCCATATAGTTCATACTATTATGAACTATATGGAAATAACAATATGAAAACACAAGCTGGCGCTATTTATTTTGATGGCCTCTGTATCGCTTGTTCAGCAGAGATCAATCATTACCGGAAACTACCAGGGTCCGAGAATTTTTCATTTATTGATATTGCCGCCCATGATTTTCAGGCAAAAGAGCACGGAATTGATCCTTTTCTCGCACACAAGGTCATGCATGTACGAGATCCTAAAGGAATTCTGCATCAAGGTGTTGATGCTTTTCGGGCCATCTGGAACGAACTTCCGCGCTATCAATTTTTGTACCGCCTGTCTGAAAACAAATTCGTAAGAGCGTTGCTAGAATTAGGCTATGCAGGCTTCGTTAAAATAAGACCGTATCTGCCAAGAAGAAAATCTGACTGTTCTAACAGCCCTTATTGCGAGTTAAAACATGATTAAATACCCAATTTCTTTCTATACCCACGCTGAATCGGGGGCTGGCATTCAGTCCCAATGGAGCATTGAAAGTCAGAATATCATGGGCCATTGTGCAGTACCGCCGGAATTCGAAGGTCCTGGTGGAGCGCTTTCACCGGAAGATCTTTTTGCACAGGCCCTAACCAGTTGTTTTGTGGCGACACTAAAAGTTTATGCTGAAAAATCAAAAGTCTCTTTTTCGCAATTGAACGTGAGGACCGAACTGGTGGCAGATCTTAACGAGGCCAAAAAGCCGGTAATGAAAAACTGTATACTGCATGTTTCAATTGCAGGGTGCGATACGCCTGAAAGAATAAAGATTCTGGCGGAAAAGGCCTTTAAGGCGGGCTTTATTATTAATTCGGTAAAAACCGAAATGGCCATGGAGGTTCAATTTGTTTAAGCTCGTTTTCTTAATCTTTTACTCCGGGGCGGCCATGGCAGTTAGCGAACCAAAATATAGTGTTGAAAGCAAAAGTGAAAATTATGAAATCCGACTGTATGAATCCACAATCGTCGCAGAAACTGTAGTTGAAGCTACTTTTGACGAGGCCGGAAATAAGGCCTTTCGCATTTTAGCAGACTATATTTTTGGAAATAATAAATCGAAGGTAAAAATCGATATGACAGCTCCAGTTGCGCAGCAGCCAGCTTCGGAAAAAATAGCGATGACGGCTCCTGTCGGTCAAATCCAAGATTTGCGCGGCCAGCTGGTTCAATTCACTATGCCAGACAGCTTTACAATGGAGACGCTGCCCGAACCTAGTGACCCCCGGGTGCATTTAAGAAAAATAGGCCCTCGCGCTGTAGCTGTCTATGGTTATTCAGGCTCTTGGTCTGAAAGTCGTTATAAATCAAAGCTTGCCGATTTTACCGCAGAACTTTTGAAAAATAATGTGAAAACTACGGGTGAGCCGATCTTTGCGCGTTTCAACTCGCCTTTTCAGATTTGGTTTTTAAGGCGTAATGAAATATGGCTTGATGTCACTCGTTGATTTCCATTCCAGTTATCGGCATTGCCGTCGCCAGCCAGCGACCCTTGTCGGACGCTCCTAGAGGAGCATTCGGTTATTGCCCAGTTAAAATTTGTTGAACTCAATCAGCTGTTAAATCTAAACTTGCTGACTACAGGTATAACTAAGGAGTTTTCGTTATGAATGTTTGGTCGGTAGGATTTGCAACAGCGGTTTTACTATTTCAACTAGTTTCAATTCCCGCGCTCATTCTTAAAAAAAATGATTTGGCTGACGTACTATGGGGACCAGCCTTTTTTTTCAGCGCCTTAGCGGCTTCCGTTTGGGGCACCCCTGAAGGACTTTCATCTATAAGTTTTAGAACAATACTTATTCTGGGTGTACTGGCTATTTGGGCCACGCGACTTTTTATTCGGCCGCGTCCCGAAAGTGGTAGAAATTAAAAAGGGAGTACTCCAGAATGGTTTAATTACAAGCTAAACCATTAAAACAAAAGGAGAACTCCCCCATGAA
>JAYVAZ010000329.1:0-13997 GCA_043750675.1 Pseudobdellovibrionaceae bacterium
CGCAGCATGGACGTGGCGCGACTGATGACTCAGTTAAGTCAGTACAAAAACAAAAGCATGACGACTTCAGAACTTAATATGTTTTCTAAGGAACTTTTAAACGTTTCTTACAACGAATGGAAAGCCGCTAACCAGGCTCCTCATTCGGTTAGCACCGAAGCGTTGATCGAAAGAGCCGCTCGCGCTAATGAAATCAGTAATGAACACATGAAGGCGATCATCCAAGATCTTTTTTAAGAAAAAGGGCCCTAGGGAAACTCCTCAGTAAATGTGAACCCATCTCCTGGACGACGCCCCTGGTGTCGTTTTCAGTGCGAAAACAGAAAGCACAGCTTTCAAAAGCTGTGCTTTTATTAACAATGGTGAAAACTTCGACTGACCAACGGAACTGGGCACACGGGATTCGTCGGGGTTGGCCAAGGTGCGGAAGTGATTCGCAATGGAGAAAAATATTTTACAAGTTCGATTGGAGTTGAAACGGCTTTTGATCCGTTCAAAAATACTTTCGTAACGATGACCTATTTCTATTCCATTTCGTTTGAAGAAACTTCATCTTCGCCGAAGGATTTAGAAGCGCTGTACGCCCAAAGTGAAGAACGCAGTGTGAACGTAGCCCGCTGATGACAGAATTGAATCAGTTTAAGAATAAAAGCATGACTTCGGCTGAACTAAATATGTTCTCGAAAGAACTTTTAAATGTTTCTTACAACGAATTAAAATCTGCGGCCAAGAACCCAAATGCTGAAAGCACCCAAGCCCTTATCGAAAGAGCCGCCCGTGCTAATGAAATTAGCACCGAGCACATGAAGGCATTGATTCTGGATTTATTCTAGCACTAGCCCAGTAATCTAAGAAAACGCTACGCAACACCACCCGGTGGTGTTGCGTAGCATTCCATTCTGATTTACTGTTTTTCACGGGGAAAACAGAATGAAAAATTACAATCAGTCGCAAACGAAACTTTTCTGGATTGACCTTGAGATGACGGGTCTAGACGTAGAAAAAGAAGTTATTATCGAATGTGCCGTTGTTATTACGGATTATAATTTTACCGTTTTGGATACTTACCATAGCATTATTAATCAACCCAGCACCTACCTGGATCGCATGGATCAATGGAATAAAGAACATCATGGGGCTTCGGGTCTGTTACAAAAAATTCCATTTGGCGAAACGCCCGAAAAGGTCGAACAAGATCTGATGGACCTAATTAAAAAACATTGGCCAAAGATTGAAAAAAAAGAAGAACGTCCTATTTTGGCTGGTAATTCGGTTATGCAAGATCGGATGTTTTTAGATAAATATTTTAAAGACTTTGCCAAAGTCCTTCATTACCGTCAGCTGGATGTTTCGTCTTGGAAAATCATTTACAATAATAAGTTTGGCGTAAAATACGATAAAAAGAACGCTCACCGTGCCTTAGACGATATCTTAGAAAGCATAGAAGAACTAAAATTTTATCTGAAATACTTAAAACTCTAATTTCGAAAATTTTGTCTTGCAGGTCAGAAATCTGGCGTGTTGCTAAAAACCTTAGGATACGAGGCCACAGGATTTTTATGAGCGAAGGCGTACGCCGAGTACGTCGAGCGATGGAAAAATCCGAGAACGATGTAGACTAAGGAATTTTAGTCTACTCGCTTGTGGAGGGCTTCGACGACGATGGCCCCTGCCGACCCCTTAGTTCCCCAATAAGATTGCACGGTATATCCATTCACTTCATCAAATGTCTTTTTTAAATTATAGGCATATTGATAAACTCCGGAAGTGGTCAAAGTCATCAACGTCGTATCCGAAATCGTACCGACTTCATCTAAATTTTCGCCGTGCTGTTCGAAAACCTTTCCGTCGCGCAATTCTAAAACTTTATTGCTAAATTTTTTGCTCCAAAGACCACAATCGGCATTATACGTTTCCGTAATCAGCTGTGTTTCGGTTTGTTTAATATAGATTTCTACTTTGGTGCAATCGCCACCAAGACCCGACATCGTGCTACTGACTTTCCCCGAATTAGCCACCCACCGACCATTAAAGTCGACCACGGCAAATGCCTGAGAAGAGATTAAAGTTCCTGCAACAACCATCATTTTTAAAATATTTGTTTTCATGCATTAATCACAACAAGAATCGTTGCGATTAACAAGAAAATTAGAATTGATTGCGAAAAATAGTCGGTCAATTCCCGCAATATTTTGAAGAGTTTTGACCCCGAGAATTTAGTTTTGCAAGGAATTAAAACGAGGAATTTTGGTTTTCAAGATTTTGTCTTGCGAGAAAACTAAATCGCTCTTGCAAGGATCTAAGGCGAGAGATTTTGCACCAAGATTTAGTCTTGCAAGAAAAATAAGTCGCTTTTGATAGGATATTTAAAGCGAGGAATTTTGGCTTAGATCAAGGCCGCAGGTGTAAAATGACTTGATGGAATAGTTCTTACTATTTCGAAAGTCGTTTTACACCGAGAACACAGAGCTAAGCCAAAGTATACCTTCGCAGCGTTTTTAATATCTATAGTGATCGGGTTTATACGGTCCCGCCGGATCCATACCTAAATACTTCGACTGCTTCCCACTTAATTTAGTCAACTTCACACCTAATTTATCCAAATGCAAAGCCGCCACTTTTTCGTCTAAGTGTTTTGGCAAACGATATACTTCGATCGCTTGGTACTTATCACGATTAGTAAATAATTCCATTTGCGCGATGACCTGATTAGTAAATGAATTCGACATTACAAAAGACGGATGTCCTGTAGCGCAACCTAAATTAACTAATCTGCCTTTGGCCAAAACAATCAAATTATTGCCATTTTTTAAAGTGTGCATATCAACCTGAGGTTTGATTTCTTTCATTTTAGAGTTTTTGTTTAACCAAGCCATATCGATTTCGATATCGAAGTGACCAATATTACAAACGATGGCATTATTTTTCATTTTTCCAAAATGTTTTTCGGTGATGATATCGCAACAACCCGTAGCGGTTACAAAGATGTCCCCTGCTTCGGCAGCGTCTTCCATAGTAGTCACTTCGTAACCTTCCATCGCTGCTTGTAAAGCACAGATGGGATCAATTTCTGTTACCAATACTCGTGCGCCTAATGCTTTCATCGAATAGGCACAACCTTTACCTACGTCCCCGTAACCGGCAACAACAACCACTTTACCCGCGATCATAACATCAGTCGCGCGTTTGATACCATCAGCCAATGATTCACGGCAACCGTACAAGTTATCGAATTTTGATTTAGTTACTGAATCATTGATGTTGATAGCAGGAACTTTCAAAATCCCTTTTTCTTTCATTTTTACTAAATTATGAACACCAGTTGTTGTCTCTTCAGAAATACCAATGATCTTTTTAAGTTCAGCCACGAAACGCGGTTCGTGCATCATATTAGTTAAATCACCACCATCATCCAAGATCATGTTGTAGCCTTCTTTTCCCCAACCAGTGATCGTTTGTTCGATACACCAATTGAACTCAGCATCGGTTTCGCCTTTCCAAGCAAAAACCGGGACTCCAGCGGCTGCAACAGCAACGGCAGCATGATCCTGAGTAGAAAAAATATTGCAAGAAGACCAACGAACTTTTGCCCCTAAGTGAGTCAATGTTTCGATCAGAACAGCGGTCTGGATCGTCATATGTAAACAACCGGAAATACGTGCGCCTTTAAGTGGCTGTTGTTTTCCATATTCTTTTCTTAAAGCCATTAAACCCGGCATTTCGATTTCCGCGATTTTGATTTCTTCACGACCCCAACGAGCCAACTCTTCAAACTTTTTAGGATTTTCCATGGCTTCAACGCAAACCCGATAGTCGGTACCCCAAGTATTAAAAGGGTCTGTACCTTTAGTTACTGCCTTAGTTTCTGTTTTTGCGGCAGGTTTAGTTGCCGTTTTGGACTGCTGATTTTTTTTAGTCATCATCATTTTATTTTTCCCGTTTGTTTTTCCATTTATTTTCTGAGCCTGAGTCTGTGCCATCTTTTTTCCTTACTTATTTCAAATTAATTTCTATGCAATTGTTAATACATCGTAACCGGTATCAGTTACAAGAACCGTGTGTTCAAACTGCGCAGAAAGTTTTTTATCTATTGTTTTATAATACTTATGTAGAGAACCCTTAATGTCAAATTCATCAATTTCGGGACTACCTTCGTTAAGCATTGGTTCTATCGTGATGCATTGCCAAGGAACCAAAACATCGCCCCGGCCCTTTTTACCAAAGGACGGAACAAAAGGTTCATCATGGAAAATACGTCCAATACCGTGGCCACCAATTTCTTTAACTGTGGAAAACCCCGCACGTGTCGCATATTTATCAATAGCGAACCCAATATCACCGGTAGTCCCTTTAGGCCGAATGGCTTCAATTCCCGTTGCACGAGCCTCTTCGGCTGCTTTGATTATTTTTTTAGCATTTTCCGAGACATTACCTACAGCGAAAGTGGCCGAGTTATCTCCGAAAAAACCATCTTTTAAACTGGTGATATCGACATTAATAATATCGCCTTCTTTAAGTACGTAATCGTCAGGCACGCCATGACAAATCACGTCGTTAACCGATGTACAAATCGTCTTCGGGTAACCTTTATAACCTAAACAAGCAGGGATAGCGTCGTTGGAAAGGGTGAAATCATAGACAATTTTATCCAATTCATTGGTTGTCACACCGGGCTTTACATATTTTGCAATATGCTCCAAGGTCCGAGCCGCCAATTTACAAATAAATTTCATTTTTACGATTTCATCTTTAGAAAGCGGTTTTATTTTGGCCATACTTTACCCATTTGATTGATTTCCCATTAGACACGGACTTGCTGACGACATTTTCTGCAGACCAATATAGCAGAGATTTTATAGAACAAAAAGCAAAACCCACTGGGTTAGAGTGGGTTTTGATCAAAGACATTAGTGATAAGTCTTTAAAAGCGTCATTAGCCTTTTAAGTGCTTAGAAACGATTTTAGTCATTTCGAACATAGATACAGTGCCTTTACCGAACAAAGCTTTTAATTTGTCATCAGCAAGGATGTTTCTTCTGTTAGCAGGATCTTGTAATTTGTTCTTTTTGATATAATCCCAAAGTTTTTTAACAACTTGAGTGCGAGGCATGTTTCCGCCACCGATAACTGCAGCTAATACTGGGCTTGGAGTTAAAGGTTTCATGAAAGCTGGATTTGGCTTACGTTTTGTAGCCGCTTTTTTAGTAGCTGCCTTTTTAGGAGCTGCTTTTTTAGTAGCTGTTTTTTTAGTTGCAGCTTTTTTAGGAGCAGCCTTTTTCGTAGCTTTTTTAGTTGCCTTTTTTGCCATGTATGAATTCCTCCACATGATATTGTTTTTTTCGCTTAAACTATTCAAGCGTTTATTTATTATCTTCGAACATACTTAGTGTAATCATTTTGTAGGGTTTGTCCAAAAAAAAATTCATCTCGGAGTGTTTTTTCTCGATGCGAGTCAAAAATGAGCTTTTCCAGAGGGAAAAACGATAATTTGAGAGGGAAAAAGCCCTTTTCCAGAGGGAAAACAGGACATCTCAGAGGAGAAATTTTCTTTTTTACAATGAATGATGACGATTTTGGCTCGTAAAAACGTCATTTCTCCTCTGGAAAAACGCATTTTTAGTGCTTTTCTATAGGTAAAAAGCTGATTATTCGGCGTTTTTTCAAGGCATTTCATGGGAAAAACATTGAAAAAAGCTGGACTTCAGAGTCCGACGCCCCCGCCGATAAGTGATTCATGTCGAGACAAAACAGTGAATTTGCTGAAATATTAGAAGCTCAAATCAACAAACATCACTCGACAGAAGCGCAGAAATCTTCGCATCGGCACTCTGAAGCTAAAAGTACACATTTTGAGTCCACCTTTAGTTTTGAACTGTTTCAATTAAATCTAAAAACACAATTGGCTGAACCGTTAGACATTAAGCCGGCCTATAGAAAGAGTCCTTACGTCCTATATATAAGGACGCGGGAACCTCAACCTCAAGTTAAAGTGAACCATATTTTAAACGACCTACAAACGGCCGCCTTTGAATTTTTAAAAAGTTATGACTTACGCCTCAGCCAAGCCTTTGATCATCAAGAGCTTAAGCGTGCTTTCAGGACAAGCGTCTTACGGACTCATCCTGATCATAAGGGCTGTGCCGAGCTTTTTTCAAAAACTCAGCAGGCCTATAACACTTTAAAATCTATACTATTGTAATGGTCGGTAACGGATTCGTTTAGGCTGGGCAGCTTCATCGCCTAAGCGCTTCTTACGATCTTCCTCGTATTCGGTATAGTTTCCAGTAAAGAAACTTACCTGACTATCGCCTTCGAAGGCTAAGATATGGGTACAGATACGATCTAGGAACCAACGATCATGCGAAATCACGACAGCACAGCCACCGAATTCCAACAAAGCTTCCTCTAAAGCACGCATAGTATTGACGTCTAAGTCATTGGTAGGCTCATCCAGCAGCAAAAGATTACCACCTTGTTTCAACATCTTCGCCATATTCACGCGATTTCGTTCCCCACCAGAAAGGGTTCCCACCTTCTTCTGCTGATCGGAACCACTGAAGTTAAACCAAGATACATATTGGCGCGAATTAATTTCGCGTTGACCCAACATAACAACTTCGCTGCCGCCAGAAAGTTCTTCAAACACGGATTTATCCGGATTTAAAGTTTCGCGATCTTGGTCGACATAAACCATCTTTACGGTTTCCCCGACTTTGAATTCACCACTGTCTGGTTTTTCTTTACCTGTGATCATTCGGAATAAAGTCGTTTTACCGGCGCCGTTTGGTCCGATCACTCCGACGATACCTCCACGCGGCAGACTGAAATTCATATTATCAAAAAGAAGTTTATCGCCATAAGCTTTCTTTACGTTCGTCGCCTGTACAACGATATCGCCTAGACGAGGTCCCGGTGGAATGTAGATTTGCAATTCTTGCATTTTTTCCGGAGTGGCCTCTTTGATTAGATTTTCGTAGTTCGTTAAACGTGCTTTACTTTTGGCCTGGCGGGCCCGTGGCGCCATTCTTACCCAGTCCAATTCGCGCTCTAAAGTTTTATTTCGTCGTTCCTCGGTCTTTTGTTCCGTTGCCTGACGTTTATCTTTTTGTTCCAACCAAGAAGTGTAATTTCCTTTCCAAGGAATTCCTTCACCGCGATCCAATTCCAAAATCCAACCAGCGACATTATCTAAGAAGTAACGATCATGCGTAACCGCAATAACGGTGCCCGGGAAGCGAGCTAAATATTGTTCTAACCAGCCCACACTTTCAGCATCTAAATGATTCGTAGGTTCGTCTAACAACAAAATATCGGGTTCTGATAAAAGCAGGCGACATAAGGCCACACGACGACGTTCTCCTCCAGAAAGATTTTTCACCGGCGTATCACCATCGGGACAACGTAAGGCATCCATTGCCTTTTCAATTTTCTGGTCAACTTCCCAACCACCCAAGGCTTCGATCTGTTCTTGGATTCGACCTTGTTTTTCAATCATTTTTTCCATTTTGTCGGGATCTAAATCGGGATCATTAAACATTTCGCTGATTTTATTAAATTCCTGTAACAGCAAGGGCAATTCACCCATTCCTGAAAAAATATTTTCCTTAACTGTTTTGTCCAAGTCCAATTCAGGTTCTTGTTTTAAAAATCCAACTTTCATTTGTCTGGCAGGAAAAGCCTCACCAATAAAATCTTTGTCGATGCCGGCCATGATTTTTAACAAACTGGATTTGCCAGATCCATTCAATCCCAGTACACCGATCTTTGCGCCATAAAAATATGAAAGATAAATATTTTTTAAAACGTATCTGGTTGGTGGATAAACTTTACCGACACCCTTCATGGTATAGATGATTTCTTGAGACATTCGTAACTCCTTACTGAGCTTTTTGATTTTTGCAAGCAGGGCATGCGCAGCTTTTATTTTGCAAGCAGAGCATGCGCAGCTTTTAATAGCTGCTTACTTTATTCACACTTGAGACTATTTTGTCAAAATTTCTTTATTAGATTTCGTAGAAAAATATTGTCAGTCGAAGAATCTCAACCTACCATAACTATCTTATTTTCGATGTAGAGGACTTTTGAAACAAGATAAAACCAACCCGTTAAGACTGAGCATAAAAACCTTAAGCTCCTCTTTAGAGTCTACGGGGTCGCCATCGACGGGTGCGAGTCGGCCAGATTGGCCACAGCCAAGTGCACCGGTAATACCGTCACCTCCGGCATCAATTCTCGCAACCACGATCAAAGACGATGACAAAGAGATCAAAAGCACTTCGCAATTAAAAATGGCAAGCCTTGGTCTGCAAAAGGCACTGGAACAATGGGATAATTTGGCCGACGGAGACAGAAAACAATCTCCTCACGAAAAAGCCCTCGAAGATATGAAGGCGCTACTTAAGGAACTGAAGCAAAAATTAGCACAATTCGAATAGCTGCTCAGCTAAAAAGACTGATGGGCCAATTCCTTCAACCGCGTTGCGCCTTTGCTTGCACTTGCCTTAAGTGTAAATCAATTTCGTTGCTTACCAATTACTCTTAGTTATCCAAGTCTTGTTCCTATTAACCGCCTGAAAAGCCTCAGGTTATTAAGATAATTATTGACCTATTTTAGCTCTGTTATTATATTGCCCTTGTATGCAATTAAATCTAATTCCAAAAACAGATCTTCGCGCGATGAAAGCATTTAGCCTTGGCGGGAGCTCTTTAAAAAAGCGGCGCAAAATCAAAAGACCGTTAATTAATGGATTGCCGACCCATGTGGTTTTTAAATCTTCGAAGGCAAGGGGCGCCCTTTCTTTTTACGCGCACAAGAAACTGGTTTCTTTGCTGCTAAAAGAAAAATCACGGAAGTTTTACATTGAAGTTTTGGATTGGGTGAATATGGGGAACCATTTGCATTTGAAAATTCGTTTTAAAGACCGAAAATACGTCGGGAAGTTTCTAAAGTCGTTTTCGGCAACGCTAGCCAGGAAAATTACGGGCGCGAAAAAGGGAACTCGCTTTGGTAAGTTTTGGGACGGCTTGGTTTATACCAGGGTTTTAACTTCAAAACTAGAAGAGCTAGGAATCAGAGGATATTTTGAAGCCAATCATAGACAAAGAGAATATGGCTATGAAGAAAGAGCCTTTTACTTAAAAAGATTTAATCAGTTTCTTTACCGTTTACGGAGAGTGCGAGCTGACCGGAGGCAGGCGGTAAGCGCAGCTGGACTATATAGCAGTACAAGTGAACGCGTCAGCTGATCAAATCTGTACTTTTTTGCACTTTTCGATGGCGACACAAAAATTCATTTTCAACAATCAGTTACGACTTTGAAGCGCAGAAGGGGGAAATGAAATCATCAGCCCCTTTGTCTTTGTATTCTTGAACCGTCATTAATCGCATTGTCAACGCATGTAAACCTTGTTTGCGTTCGGCTTCAACCAAGGCATTGATTTTCTGCTGTCTTTCGATTCGACTTGCGCCTTTAAAATCATCACTAACCAGCAACAGTTTAAAATGAGTCTCGGGAAGGCCCGCCGAGTGCATATGGCTTTCGTTTTCCAAAGCAACATGGAAAACATTAAAATTTTCTTTTACTTTTTTTAACAAAGCATTTTCAACCAACATGTTATTTTTTTAAAATCTGCGATTTTATCGATTGAATGGTTTCGTTGGCTTTCATCGCCACTTCGAAAGCTTTCATCGTAGCCTGCTCGACGGCTTTGGATTGCATGATTTTTTGTTCAGCATCTTTGGCTGTCTTTAAACCCAAAGCCAAAAGTTCTTTTGCGGCCGGATTATCAACAGGAATTTCTTTAAAATCACCATCATTTATCCAGTCACCAGCTGCCACCTCCACGGCTTTGAACGTTTTTGGAAACTGCGCACGAAGGATTTCACTGCCTTTAAAGTTCAGCTCAAACTCGGGCTTCTTGGCCTTATCCTGATTTGATTCTTCTTTGGCATTATTGCTGGTTTCATGTGTTGGGCCGCGATGATTTTGTTTGTGCTCGTGGGCGGAATGTTGCGCGTGTAATTCGTCAGCTACATCTTCACTAGCTTTAACGGTTACGTTGTCAGCGGCAATGTCTTCCGATGCGACTTCCGTCGTATCGTCGACCTGGTTTTCCAAGCTTTTAGCTTGATCTTTTTTTGAATGCTTTTGTTTTGTCATAATCGGCCTCAGAGGATATATTGTACTTATATGTCACAAATAATCGTTGATCAGTTTAGTCCATTTGCGGAAAAACTGCGAACCCTTTTTGATAAAAACTTTGCCGACCCAAGGCAAACTCATATGCAGCGCTTTCAATGGGACTATTGGCATGTTCCCAATCAATATACTTTAGTACGGACCCCAGCATATCAGTATTTCCCTAAAAGTATTTATATGGGATTTCACAAACATTTAGTCAATTGGGGCAGGCAGCACCTAGGCTGCTGGGATATTACCCCCCCGTGGATGAGTTTTTATGTCGAGGGCTGCAAACAAGAATTGCACTCGGATGTTCCACACGGTCCATGGGCCTTTGTCTATTCTTTGACTCTTGACGCAAAAAAATTTAAGGGTGGCGAAACCCTAATAATAAAACCAGAAGTACTCAGTTACTGGAATCATTTCTCGGCGCAGAAAGATCACGAGTCCGATAGTTTCATTAAAAAAATTCCAGTCAAATTTAACCGGCTAACCGTATTTGACCCGCGATTTCCACACGGGGTAAGCGAAGTCAAAGGGACCAATGATCCGCGCGAAGCTCGACTAGTTATTCATGGTTGGTTTACGCAGCCTAAAACCTATATCAATGGTTTTCTGCCTCCTAAAAAAACCGAACATCTTTTAAACCAAGCCTTTCAGCGTACGAACGACTTGATTTATAATTTTGATCAAAAGGGAGTCAGCGTTTTTGGCACCTTAAGTGTTTATCTGAAAGTAAACCGACTGGGCAAAGTCACTGAGGCCCGATTTTTAACAAATTCTCTCCTTAGCAAAGAAGGACGAAGAATTCCAACCATCGAAAAAGCGATTCTTAATATTTACAAAGAGATCACTTTTTCTCCGGCAAAGGGAATTTCCGAACTAACAATCCCGCTAATTGTCCAGTAACCGTTTTCCTAGACGTTCTTCCGATTACAAAGAAGGATCAACCGTTGGCAATGGAAACACTGGCAACGTCGGATTATCTAAATTATCAAAAGGAGTTGCTGTCGGAGTTACCGTTGGCACTGGAGTCATCGTTGGTGCTGGAGTCGTCGTCGGCACCGGAGTCATTGTAGGTGCTGGAGTCATCGTTGGCACTGGAGTCGATGACGGAGTAGCGGTTGGCGTAGGCGTTGCTGTAGGCTCCGGAGTTGGCGCCGGCGTAGGAGAAGGATTCGTGGTTGGCGGAATTGGTTTTGGATCGCATAGCCACTTTTCCAAATCGGCAACATCTCCGGAAGGACTTAAATCTTCATCATTGTCATCATTTTCATCACCATGATGATCTTCGCTGTCTTCATCGTGAAGATTTTTTCCTGAATTTTTACTTTGATATTTTTGATTCTGACTGTCTTTACCGTCGCAACTTCGATACCGGTGCAAACCGAAAGCGTGCTCGTCTTTTTCACTTTCAATTTTATGACATTCGGATTTTCTTTCATCCATGGCAATCACTCGAATAACTGGATGAAGCTTGCAATGACCTGCCTCCTCAGAAGAGGAACCATCTAAATCGACTTTCAAGCGAAGCAGATAGGAATGTGCCCCACTGACTTCAAAATCATGAGGAAATTTAATTTTTACTCCAGATTGCTCACCGGATGGAGTAGTTAATTCGCAAGTACGACCATCTTTAAGGACCAATAGATGTCCACCGTCTGTCAATATCAGCCGGATCTCTTTAATAATATAATGCGCCGGTAAAAAGTTTTCTAGAAGAATTTTATCGATAGCATCTTGAGCATTTGCCAGATCAATAGATTCGCCATTTTTATCAATCTCAAATTTCCCAAACACCCCTTCTGGCGACTTTGCGAAAATTTGAATTTTATCTAACTTAAGGATGAGTTCTTCAGTGTTGTTTGAATTGCTTACAGTCCAAACCACTTTGGTTGAACTGACCAATTGTTTTGATTCCAGGGATTGCAGGCTTTCCCCGGCGGAAGATCCTCCCCTATCTGTACAAGCTAATAAGGATCCCAAAACAACCATAAGCATTAACGACATTTGAACTTGGTTCTTCATAAAACCTCCGACTCTTGTTAGTATTATGTTCCGCCTGTTCGGAAGGAATCACAAGTTATCTCAAATAGGAGAATCCAAACTAAGACAAAGAAGAAAATTCGAATGAAATATAGTCGTTTTATTTTAAATTTTTTCTCAATAGGAAAAACTTTTAAAATCTTCTTGATCAGATAAATATTAGACGGATTATTCAACTTCCTTGAAATTCACGGTTTCTCAAGATAAGACATCACGCAAAAGCGCTTCTAGGTTACCTTTTTGGTCTTACCCCGGTTCATTAAAGATCACGGAGAATCTTTAATTTCCCCGATGGCCGATAATGAATTCTGAGTAAAACCAAACAATAAACTTTGCCTTGTTTGGTTCCATTTCAAAGTGTGTCCGGAACACTGAATGCTGTCGGCGGGCCATTCTAAGGCCGTTTCCATTTTAGAAAATAAGTTGTATTTATAAAGTCTTCCACCCGAGCAATAGTACACTAGCTCTTGCAAGTTACTGTTACGAACATAAGTAAAACTTTGAATCGTTCTCGGTAAGTTGACCAGCGTTTGCATCGTCTGTCCTGCCCCGGGCTTTAAAATTTTGATCGATGCGGTATTTAACTGTGCTGTAAACCAACGGTCTGCTGGTGAATCGTAGTAGGCCCGCAAATTATTTTCAGCAAATTCTGAGGGAACATCAGAATCAGATAAGGGAACTCCATCCGGGCTATACGAGCCGACTGAGCGGCGTCGGGTCCCGGCTAAATGCGATTGCTGGTAATCATTATTTGTATCAAATAATTTCAGCATCTCCCCGTAGTGAAATCCGCCATCGGAATAGTCCCAGGCTCCAGCGGAAGCCAAAATTTTTCCGCCGCCATATCCCATATGTATAAAGGGATAATGAGGGGTCACTTTGCGCCCTGGCATTCCGTCCCCATCTAAATAGCTGGTTAGTGGACTTTCAGACCCTAAAATAGGAACCCACCTTCCGGAATTGCGATCCAGCCTACTATTTTCGATAAAAACATCTCCGTTCACCGGGTTTTGTGAAAATGAATAATACGCTCCCCAATAGCCTATTCGAAACGGACTTTGCGAGGCTGCCAAAGTAGGACTGGGCACTCCCTCATTTCCATTTCCGGCTATTGTTTGAATTTTTCCATCGATCTCAAATTCTCGAAATCGGATTTCTGCACTATCCAAGAAAGTAACTTTTCCATTATTAGTTTGATCAAAATACTTAATCATTCCAAACCGGGCTGAAGTTGCTAAGCCGTTGTCACCAAAACTGAAAGATTGCCCCACTATCGTAATGACCTGACCGTCTTCGGTAATCGCACGAATACGGCCCCTATCTGAAAAATAAATTTGATTTTGCAATCCAATAAATACCGTTTGCAGATCTACGTTACATTCTGTTGCCAAAACTTCGTCGGCGCATTGGCCGACTAAACCCGTACCTAGGACGGGATTCCATTGATTAGTACTTATGTCATATTTTTTAATAAAAGCTTCTAACCTTGAATAGGCGTAGATACTTCCCAACCGATCCGTAAGAAAGTTAATTGAATCATACCCATTGGAAAATGGTTTTGGAATTTGTGCGGCCAGGCTTACGGTCTTCATTGTTTTGAAATCAAGAGTGGAATAGCTGTCGATGCGTCCACCGACAACCGGATGTTGCGTATTCAAGATGATTTGCTGAATAACTGAAGTGACTGGATCAAATATGACCCCTGCATTATTAAGATAATTGGTAGGTTCGTTTACATTCCATAATTCGTTTCCGAACGCTTCCATTCCC
>JAYVAZ010000330.1:0-4171 GCA_043750675.1 Pseudobdellovibrionaceae bacterium
TCAGCCAGCGCCACCGGTAGTCGCAATGGACTCGTCGACCGGCGCGACCCGGGTTGTCGATCAGCTCATCGCCGGTCTCAGCGCCGGAACCGTCCCAGACGCCGACCTCTGGTCGGGTGTCGTCGCCGGCGGTCCAGACAAACCCTCTTCCTAATGTTTAATCAGTAGCTTCGCTTCTTGTTTGGTGATGGTGCCTTTGTTGATGCTGTCTTCGGCTGCGGCACGTACACTGTCTACCATGTTGTAATGACGATACTGAACATAACTTAATACTTCAGTAACTGTGTCACCTGGAATGTAATGGTCCAATGTGTAACCCGTTTCATTGATAGAAACATGAACCGCATCGGTATCACCGAAAAGATTATGAAGATCTCCCAAAATTTCCTGGTAGGCTCCGGTTAAGAAAACGCCTAAGTAATAGGGTTGATTCGGCAATAATTTATGCACGTGAAGAGTTTTTTTAGTTTCACCGGTTTCAGTACAAATAAATTTTTCTAACTTGCCATCAGAGTCACAAGTTAAATCCGCCAAGGTTGCTTGTAAACCGGGTTGTTCGTTTAATCGATGAATCGGCATCACTGGAAACAGTTGGCCTACCGCCCACGAATCGGGGATGGATTGGAAAACCGAAAAATTGCAAAAGTAAGTTGAGCATAGTTCTTGTCCCAAAGCCGACAAAATATCTTCGCAATCTTCACCGCACTGTTTAGCAATATCGATCATTTTGGTCGCGATAGTGAAATACATACTTTCGGTCCAGGCTCTTTGGGCCAACGTCAAAACACCGTAAGTAAATAATTGTAAGGCTTCATTTTTAGCTTGGGTTAAGTCATTGAAACATTCGTTGATATTGTCTTTGTTCACTTTTTCAAAGATATACTGCATGTCTTTCATAACCGGATGATCCGCCTTCGTAGAAGGTCTTGGAGGTTCGGTTCGAGTCAAATCGTTCTCACCCATAACGTTGAAAACTAAAATCGAGTGATGCGCGACCAAAATTGACCGCTTTCGGTAACAATATCTGGATGCGGAACATTTTTTTCATCACAAAGACTTTGAAGGGCCGAAACAACGTCATTAGCATATTCTTGTTCGCTGTAATTAATCGAACTGTCACTTCTTCCAGTTCCATCGTAATCCACACCTAAACCGCCGCCGACGTCGATGTATTTCAATCCGGTGGCACCAGCGCTGTATAATTCAGTGTAGAAACGGACGCCTTCTTTTAAAGAAGATTTTAAATTTTGAATCATCGGAACTTGTGAACCAATATGGAAATGAACCAACTGTAGGCAATCCATCATATTTTCTTTTTGCAGCAGCTCTAGGCCATCCATGATTTCTGCACAAGTTAATCCAAATTTGGACCGAGCGCCGCTGGAATCAATCCATTTCCCTGCACCTTGGGCATTTAATTTTGCGCGGAAACCGATGTTAGGTTTAGTATTTAATTTTTTAGCGGCCTGGATAATCAGTTTAATTTCTTCGTAACGATCGACCACGATAATGGTATGTTTTCCCAGTTTCTGCGATAGGATGGCCGTTTCGATATATTCGGTATCCTTGAACCCGTTACAAATGATCAATGCTTTTTCGGTATTCATCAACGCCAAAACGACAAGAAGTTCGGGTTTGCTTCCACACTCTAGGCCCATTCTTTGGCTTTTACCGTGCTTCACTAATTCTTCTACCAGATGTCTTTGTTGGTTTACTTTGATTGGATAGACGCCGCTGTATTGGCCTTTATAAGAATGTTCATTGATAGCGTTAGCAAAACATGAATTAATCAATTCTACCCGGGCTTTCAAAATATCAGGAAAACGAATCATGATGGGAACGCGAATTCCGCGATCGGTTAAATCTTGTGTTAATTCGTGCAGGTCGAATTGTGGTCCGCTAGTCCCGTTTGGCGTAATAGTAACATTGCCGCTGTCATTAATTCTAAAGTAACCGTTTCCCCAAGCATTAATCCCATAGATCTCAGCACTTTGATTTGATGACCAATTTGACATCAGCGTAATTCTCCCAAGCCAGCAAATGTTTTTTGCTGAAAAATTATTTACTTATTTAAATAACATTTTTTGGCCTGGGATCAAATTATTTTACAATTAAGTTTAAAATTTTTCCGGATTTATAAATAATTTTGTCCGGAGCCTTGTCGCCAACTAGGTTTTTCACCGCAGGAACCTGCAAAGCCAGGCTGACAGCGGTTTTTTCATCGGCATCGATGGCAATTTCAATTGTACCGCGCATTTTGCCATTGACTTGAACACCCATTGTGACGTGATCGTCGATGATTTTTTTAGGATCATAGGTAGGCCAAGCGCTAGTAGAAACCAATTCTTTTTCACCTAATTTCTGCCAAAGCTCCTCTGAAATATGCGGGGCAATAGGCATCATTAACTGAGTAAGTACTTTAATGACGGCAACAGGCCGTTCGTTTAACTTGTAAAGTTCATTCACCAAAATCATCATTGCGCTGACAACTGTATTTAAGCTTAGATTTTCGATGTCTTCCGAAACCTTTTTAATTGTTTTATGAGTCAATTTTTCCAACTCGGCAGAAGGGGCTTTGTCTTCGGCTAAGCTCTGACCTTGCTCATTAACAACTAATCGCCAAACGCGGTCCAAAAATCGACGTACACCTTCGATTCCAGTTTCGCTCCATGGTTTGTCCTTATCCATCGGACCCATAAAACAAATGTAGGCACGTGCGGCATCGGCGCCAAAATTTTCGCGCAAATCGTCGGGACTGATCGTATTACCGCGTGATTTTGACATTTTTTCGCCATCAGGTCCTAAAATCATTCCCTGGTGAGCCAACTTTTTGAATGGTTCATCATACGAAGTTAAACCAACATCAAAAAGAACCTTTTGCCAAAATCGGGCATACAATAAATGTCCGACCGTGTGTTCAGGACCGCCGACGTAAAGATCAACAGGCATCCAATACTTCTGAGCTTCAAAACTAAAAGCTTCGTTAGAATTTAACGGATCTGTGTATCTTAAAAAATACCAAGAAGAGCCCGCCGAACCAGGCATAGTGTCGGTTTCTCGACTTCCTACTTCGTTTGGTAACCCGTATTTGCCACCTTGGAATTTCACCCAATCGGCATTTTTTGCCAGCGGAGCCTCGCCATTTTCGGTGGGTTCATAATCGGCCACATCTGGAAGTACCACTGGCAATTCTTCGACTGGTAAAGTTTTTAAACCGGCTTTGGGAAAGTGAACCACTGGAAACGGTTCACCCCAATAACGTTGACGGCTGAACAACCAATCACGCAATTTATATTGAATTTGTTTTTTCCCGATCTTCATTTGTTCTAATTTGGAGATCGCCGAATCGATGGCTGCACCTTTGGAAAGGCCATTTAAAAAATCACTGTTAATTAATATTCCATCACCTTCAAAAGCAGCTTTAAGGTCAGCCAACTTCTGATTTTCTTCTGCATTGGACGAAGAAAGAACTGCAACAACTGGCAATTTAAATTTGACTGCAAATTCAAAATCTCTTTGATCATGTCCGGGAACTGCCATAATCGCACCGGTACCGTAATCCATTAATACATAGTCTGAAATCCAAATTGGGACAGGTTTTCCAGTGAAAGGATGCAAAACGTTTGATCCGGTAAAAACTCCGGTTTTTTCCAAATTGGCTTTTCGATCGACTTCACTTTTTCTTTTGCTGGTGGCTACATATTCCGCCACTGCGGTTTTTTGTGAATCGGTCGCCAATTGCATAACCAAAGGATGTTCAGGTGCGACCACCATAAAACTGACGCCAAATAATGTATCTGGTCGGGTCGTAAACACGGTCAAAGATTCACTGTTTTTTTCAATTTTAAAACTGACTTCGGCCCCAACCGATTTACCAATCCAATTGCGCTGGCCTTCTTTAGTTCGTTCTGGCCAATCCAATTTATCCAAATCATTTAATAAACGTTCAGCGTAGTCAGTGATTTTTAACATCCACTGTTTCATTGGCATTCGAATAACGGGATGACCACCACGTTCGCTTTTGCCATCGACAACTTCTTCGTTTGCCAGAACGGTTTTTAAAGCAGGACACCAATTTACTGGAACTTCTTTTTGATAGGCCAAACCTTTTTCGTAAAGTTTGGTAAAAATAAATTGCATCCATTTGTAATAATTGGGTTCACAAGTCGAA
>JAYVAZ010000331.1:0-4978 GCA_043750675.1 Pseudobdellovibrionaceae bacterium
GCTCGGGCCGGGCCGCATCCACCACTGCATGCGCTCCATCGGCCAGGCCGAGCGGGCGCTGGAGAAGATGTGCAAGCGCGCGACGCAGCGCGTCGCCTTCGGCCGCACCGTGGCGGAGCAGGGCGTGACGCGCGAGCGCATCGCGGAAGCGCGCATCATGATTCGAATTCAGTACTTAGGTGAAAACCGTGATTTGACACTCGCCTTTTATGAAGGAATGGCGGTCATGCCGAAGTTAAATCCTATCATCACTGTAATCCCTATTGAGGTGTCGCCGAAAACTGTTTACCTGTTGGAGTCACCGATTGAAATTCAGCCCAGCTACTACCGACACCGGGTACTGGCATTTGCCTATGTACAAACTTTAAAGGATATTATTTTGCGTTTAAGTGCAAACCATAGCCAGCCGATTTTGGAAGGCGGAAATAGTGAACATTGGAGGGAGTTGGGAGTTCTTTCATTGGAGAAAAACTTTCCTAAAATCACTTTCTTGTTACAGGCCGTTGCCAGCAAACGCCCCGAGGCGACCGAGGTTTCTTTAGTTTCTAGTTTATTGGATAAAAGTTTAATGGCGGGATTTCGTTGGCCGATTAACGACAAACTGTTGTGGTCAGTGGCCGCTTTTCAAGAGCAAACTGCATTTTCTTATTACTTCAAATCGGATCTTAAATACATGTGGTCGGATTATCTGCATCTGTTTTTTACCATTGATTGCCTAGAGGGCTCTAAATCATCGCTATTGGGAGCATTTAACAAAAACGACAGATTGTCGCTGAAACTCTCCTATTTATTTTAAGAATCAGTCAGTGCTATTTTAATTCGATTAACAAGTAGGATTTGGTGTTTTGAATGCTTTCCGCCTTCAGGGAAACCTCTTCGTTCACTTTTACCACAGGCAGGGGCCACTGAAAACTTTTTGTCTTCAGCGATTCCACAACGCTTTTTTCGATCGTTTTTTTAGCGATGTAGTCAGATGGGAAGAACGTTTGTAAATAGTCTGGGAAAAACTTTAATTCGGTTGTTTGAGTTAAGCCGGAGACGTCAAAAACCAATTGGTTTTCTTGAATTTTGTATTTTAAAACAGCCTGAAGTCCACTTTTCAAATACAAATAGTCCCAGTTTTTACCGTCCCTTTGACTCTGGATCCAAGTATTTAGCGTCCCCTTTAATGTTGCTGTTAAGTCGTCATTCAAAACGATTTTTGCATCCTTTTCTAAATTAAGAATCATTGGGAAAGAGGAAGACTTAGGATATTGCCATAGATCTGGCCAAACAAAAAGTTGCATAAATCGGGAACGCATCAATTTCTTAAATCCTTCAAAATTTTCCAGTTTGGAATCCCAGCGTTCCGGTAGCAAATCCTGCGATACTGTTTGAAGTCCGGCTAGATTAAAAACCAGAATAGGATTTTTTAAATCTTGATGTAAAAGTTCTTCGTTAAGATCAATGCTAATTTTCGCCGGGTTGTTATTATTAACCTGTAAATTTAATTTAAATAAAAAACCTTTTTGGAAAATCGATTCTACGTTGGCCATTCGGTATTCAATGTTTTTAAATATTTGATTTTGTCGAAAGGGTTTCAAATACTGTTCAAGGTTAGAATTTATTTTCATTTCCAGTTTTGATTTAATAAAAGGAACAAGTTCGTCAGGTCTGGTTAATTTTGTTTGCAGTTCGTTTTGTACAACGTCAGCGAAACCTTTTGGGCCGGTACAAGTGATGGTGCTGATTTTCCAACTATTTTCTGGCCAAACCAAATTTAATGATTCAATTTTTGATTTTATGGTGTTACCGGAACTAATCCAACGCAGAGAAGATGTTAACTGCGTTTCATTCTGAGACAAAGTAAAGGCTCCACACTCGGCCTTCAATTTAACTTTGACTTGTACTCCACCGACGGTCTTGATGAACTCTTTTTCGACGTTAAATCCCGAAATTTGTAACATTACAGTTAATGACTGGCTTGATACTTGTGTTTTATCATTATTAATTTCTAAAGGGTTCAATGTATAGTCGATATAACCGGCAATGCGACTTAGTTGAACGGGAATATCACTGACTTTGATACTTATGTTTTGTTCATTGATCGTTAGGCTTTCTGGCTTCGACAGGAAGGTGTCCTGAATATAGGACCAAGGCACCAATAAAAAGCTCTCCACGCTAGAGGCTTTTACCAAAACTGGCATTAAGACGGTTAGGAATACGACCGATAAAATTCTTAAGATCACAAAGACTCCAATCCAGTGGCTGGTTTTATTATATCGGAGTTTGTTGATAAAGGAATAGGACTTGTTGAAAAAATTTAAGTCAGAGAGTTTTGTCAAACTTGTTTCCCTTTCCGTTGGAATATTTTTTCTGATCGGAACTGTCGTTGCGATATTCGTGATGAGATCTTTGAGTGCTGACTATTCTTTCGCGCAATTTTTTCCAGACCGTCATCCATTGCTCAAACAAAGTCAAAAAGTTCGACAAAAGTTTCAACTTCAAGAGCGAAGTTCCTTTTTCGTAGTCATTGAAAAAAAGACGGGCCAGTGGTTAAGCCACCCGGAGATAGCAAAGCTCGGGAAGTTGACCGAAGAAATTGGTGAGAATCCAGCCGTTCTAAAGGCCGTTAGTTTGGCTACTGTTGTCGGTCCGGTTGAAAGTAAAAATGATATTTCGGTAGGACCCATTTTTGAAAATTTGCCGTTTAAAAGTTGGAAGCCTTATATTTACAATAGTCATTTGCTGAACGGTCAGTTGATATCTGAAGACTATAAAGCGGTGCTTCTAGTCATCGAGCCAAAAAAACTAAGCCCTAAAAACCTAGGGAACTTGTCAACGGATGTAAGTGGACTCATTCAAAAGTACTTTCCTGATCATAATGTGCAGATCGGTGGTAGTCCTGCCATTCAAGCAAGATTTTCGCAAAAACTTCTTTCTGATGTCTCCGTTTTTTTATTACTTAGCTTTATCGTGTTTGGATTGATCTTTGCCTTTCTGATCCGTGGTCGTTCTTCGTTCATTTTGACATTTACTTCGCTAATTGTTTTGAATTTAGGGGTGATGGGTCTTTTAGCACAGTTTGAAATTCCTTTTACGGTGTTGCTGACCTCCCTTCCCATCATAGTAAGTATTTCTTTGATTTCACTGATGATTCATACTTTACATCGATGGGCAGAAGAAATTCCCAGACTTAGAAATAAATCTTTATATGAACGTTTTAATCGATCGTTGGAAATTATCAAAGAAATGTTCGTTCCTAATTTTTTGGGAAGTCTAACCACCGCTATTGGTTTTGTAACTCTTTGCCTTTCTGATATTCCGCTGATCCGTCAATACGGTTGGGTTGTAGCCGGGGCTATAATGTTCGTGTGGTTTTGTGGCCAGCTTTTGTTAGTCGGTTTTATGGTTTACACGAACCCAGTTTTAAATCCCTGGACTGCGGGTAAGTCGTATTGGACTTTACCCATTTTAAAACATGCTTTCCCAATTGTAATCGTAGTTTTGGTTTCAACGATTATTTTATCTTTCAAAGGACAGGGCATTTCGTTTTCGTCGCGCCTTTATGATGATCTGCCAAAAAACGAAATGGTTCGTAAGGCAACCGAAACAATTGACGAAGAATTTGGGGGAACGGTTCTATACGATGTAGTGTTAGAAAGCAGTAAAAAGGAATTCTGGAAAGATGCCGGAAACCTTCTCAAGGTAAAAGAGATACTTAAAAAATTGCGCGCTTACGATCAAATTGGATCAGCACTATCGGTAACTGACCTTATTGATTTGAATAAAATCAAAAGTAAGAAGGCTTTGGCGGAAACGCTTTTCCTGTTTACAATGTCGGAAGAAAATCCTTTGAAAAATTTTTTGACCGATGATGCTCAGTCATTGCGGCTGGCTTTGCGACTAAAAGATATTCCGACAAATGAAATTACTAAATTGCGTGGGCAAGTAAAAAAACTAATTGCCAAAGAATTTAAAACAGTTCAAATCAAAGAATCGGGACTAGGCATTGTCAGCCATACAATCAACCAAGAGGTTTCGGAAGATCTGGTTTATAGTTTTTGGCATTCCCTGGTTTTAATCGGATTGTTTTTGGTATTGGTATTCAGGTCATTGCGGTGGGCTTTGGTTGCGTGTTTACCGAATTTAGTCCCGCCAATGTTTTTAATGGGATTTATGGCTTTGGCCGGAACACAAGTGAAGCCTGGCGTGGCTTTGATTTTTTCGATTGCCTTGGGTTTGGCTTTTAACAATACGGTTTATATTCTTACCCGATTAAAGAAACTGGTTTCAGCTAATAAAAGTCAAAATGGGCATAAGACACTTCCTATTTATGAAACGCTTTTGCAGGAAGGCAATCCGTGTTTGTTTGAAACGGTTATTATGTTTAGTGGATTTTTAATTTTTGTGACTTCAGGTTTTTCTGCGAATAGACTATTTGGTGTGTACATGATTCTTTCTATTTTTGCCGGGGCGCTAGGGGATTTGTTTTTTATGCCTGCTTTATTAAAAAAGTTTCCTCAAATTTTGGGATTTAAGGGTGTCGATGGCTTTCAGCCAAAGAAAGTAACCCCAGAATTCGATTTAGTTTCTGTAGAGGTAGTCGACTTTAAAAAGATCGCTGCTTCCGTTTTACTTTGTATTACCGTTTCTTTTTTTGCCAGCAGGACAAACGCCGCGGGAACGGACTACAAACAAATTCTGGAGGGTGTTAAAAAAAATGTCGAATCTAAGACCGATCAGGCTATTGTTACAATGTCTATTATCGAAGCTGATGGAAGTAAGAAATCTCGAAAATTGGAGTTAAAAACTTATCGAAAAAAGGATCGTTTTTTTGCTTTGGCTAAAATGATATCGCCGGCAGATGTTAAAGGAATGGGTCTTTTATCCGAAGTTAAAAGCGGCAAGGAAAGTCAGTGGCTGTATTTGCCTTCCAGTAAACAAGTTCGACGTGTCGTTAACCCAAATAAAAGCAGTGGTGTTCTGGGGTCTGAAC
>JAYVAZ010000332.1:0-4274 GCA_043750675.1 Pseudobdellovibrionaceae bacterium
CAACTGAAATGCCACCCGTGCCACCACCTAGAATTAAAACCTTATAACTATTTTTCATAGAAGCTCCGATTACCTTTTGAATTTAAATATCGAATTTGCAAAACAAAATAGTAACATCCCAATCAACATCGAGATAACAAAAATTATAGGAGTTTTTTGCATGCTAGCAAGGGAAGTAAACGCCGGTCCGGGGCAAAATCCCCCCAGTCCCCAACCTATTCCGAATAAAGTAGCGCCAGAAATTAATGCTGGGGTCAGCTCTTTCGTTTCTGGAAGGTGCCACTTTATATCCCACAAAGGATGTTTTCTTTTGGTAATTAACTTAAAACTAACGAAGTGTACTGATATAGCCCCAATCATAACAAACATCAACGATGGGTCCCAATTCCCAAGGACATCTAAAAAACTAAAAACTTTTTGTGGTTGGGTCATTCCGGAGACCCCCAAACCAACGGCAAACAAAATTCCCACAAAAAAACTAAGGACAGAGTTCTTCATATAAAAAACCCCAACTTTCTAAAGACGTAAACAGAAACCATCCCGGCAATAATAAAAGTAACAGTAGCAACCACTGACCGAATAGAAAGGCGACTGATGCCACAAACGCCATGCCCACTGGTGCAACCACTTCCTAATAAAGTTCCGAACCCAACAAGAATTCCAGCGGCCACAGTAGTCCACCAGTCGGATAACAAGGATCCTGAAAAAAAAGCCGAATTAATTTGATTTAAAATAGACCCACCGACCAATAAACCCAACAAAAAAGACCAACGCCATATGTCCTTTGGCCTGAACATAGCGCCGCTAATTATTCCGCTAATTCCGGTGACTCGCCCATTAAACAATAACATCACCGAAACCGCCGCTCCGATAAGTACGCCACCAACTAACGCCATTAACCAATCTGTAATCATTTTTCTACCGGTTGTTTTTTCTCGCTCCAGCGAAGCATCCCGCCGGTCATACTAACTACTTTTTTATAGCCCTTTTGAATACTTTCTTTGGCAGCAGTTCCCGATCGGCCGCCGCTGCGACAAATAAAGACGATCTGTTTTTCGCGATCTCCGTTTTCCAAAAAATCGTTTAACTGCGGACCTAAGGTAACTAGCTGGGCCCCTTTTATATGACCCAGTTCTCCTCTGAATTCGTCGGCTCTTCGAACATCCACTAAAGTGACCTTATCCAAATTGGCTAGGACCTCTTCTACCGAAACTTCAGGAACGCCATCTACCAGCTGTGGCATAAAAGTTTTTTTATTAGCAATTATTCCACAGGCTAAATTAGCCGGCACCGCTTCATGTATTTTTTTGGGGCTAGCCAAATTTAATTCAGACATGATTTTTACAAATTCATTTAAAGATTTAGTTTGCGCCAAACGAGGATTATATTTTTTTTCAGCGCCTATTGAACTCACCGTATGGCCACGATAATCATGACCGGGGTAAATCGGTAACTCTTCCGACAGTTTAAAAAGTTTTTCATGAACGCTTTGATATAATTTTTCAGAAGAACCATTTTGAAAATCGGTACGACCACAACCGCGAATCAGTAAAGCATCGCCAGTAAATAAACGTCGTTCAAAAAGAAAACTTAAACAGGTCTCGGTATGTCCCGGAGTTTCAATGACTTGAATTTTTTTATCGCCAAGAAAAAGTTCCTGTCCTTCAGATAAGGGAATATCAACGCAAGGTACGGCGGCATGTTTACTGACGCAAGTTTGTGCCGACGTTCTTTTCCGAAGTTCGCCAGCCGCGGTAATATGATCGGCATGTATATGAGTATCTAAAACATACACTAGTTTTAAACCTAATTCCTCAATCAATTTCAAATCACGATCAACCGTTTCAATTACGGCATCAATTAGTGCGGCCTCTTTAGTTTTTCCATCTGCAATCAAGTAGGTGTAAGTAGAAGACTCGGCCTCAAAAAGTTGATGAAAAATAATGTCGGAGTTCATTCAATAATACTTTCTATTCGTCTATCAGGTATTATCCACATTATAGCTACGGCGACCCAAACAAAGATAGAAATATATACAGAAATAAATGCAGCAGAAATAGCCACCAAATAAGCCACCACCGAAATCTTTCCCTTGAAATCATCCCCGATGGCCTTGTGCAATGTCGAGTCTTTAGGTTGCTTACGCAATGACGCCGTCACTAAACGCCTCAAGTCTACCTTTGTGCATTCGATTTCTCCTGTAACAAACTTTAACTAGTTTTTAGAATTGAATTCAACTAAAATGTCTTTATGGAATTGTTTGATTCAATCGGTTTTGATATGTCTTCTTTGGTCGCAAGTATTCTATTTGGAATTGTCGGAATGTGGCTGTTGCGTAAAGGAAAAAAAGAGGTTCACTACCCCTATATCACTTGGGGTCTCATTTTAATGATGTATCCCTATTTCGTTAGCGGCCCGATGAAAACCTGGGGACTTGGCTTTGTATTTTGCGCCGTCGCCTACTTCATGCGGCCTGCTTAAAATTTAAACTGTTAAAATAGTCCCACGACTTTGCCGTTTTCGCCAATATCAATTCGTTCGGCCGAAGGAACTTTAGGTAAACCGGGCATGGTCATAATATCGCCACAAATGGCTACTACAAATTCGGCCCCTGCAGATAGCCTAACTTCGCGAATATCTAGTACGTGTCCAGTCGGCGCACCTTTTAATAAAGGATTGGTAGAGAAGGAGTATTGCGTTTTAGCGATGCAAATCGGAAAATGACCATAACCACTTTCTTCAAACGCCTGCAGCTGCTTTTTTATTTTGGGCGAAGCCGACACTTCTGCAGCTCCATAAATTTTGGTCGCCACCGCGCTGATTTTTTGCAGTAAACTTTCTTGATCACCGTAAACCGTCGTCAGTTCTTTTTTCTTCGTTTTTTCCGTTTGCTCAATGGAACGGACGACTTCATTTGCCAAATCTTCGGCCCCTTTTCCACCCAGCGCCCAATGTTTTGCGATTACGACTTTGATTCCCATTTGCTGCAGACGCTTAAATAACCAGCTCACTTCGGCTTCGGTGTCCGATGTAAAATGATTAATCGCAACGACGCAGGGAAGGTCATACACCTTAGTGATATTTAGCAAATGCCTTTCTAAGTTTTTAAATCCTAATTCCAATGCGACCAAATCTTCGGCCTGCAGATTTTTAACTTCGACTCCGCCATGAAACTTGAGCGCACGAATTGTTGCGACTAAAACCACTAAATCAGGATTTAACCCGGCCTTACGGCATTTAATATCTATAAATTTTTCCGCACCTAAATCGGCGCCAAAGCCGGCTTCGGTAACTACAAAGTCAGCCAACTTCAAACCCAATTTTGTTGCAATAACTGAATTGCAACCATGTGCGATATTCGCAAACGGTCCCCCATGTAAAATTGCCGGATTATTTTCTAAAGTCTGAACCAAGTTTGGCTTGATAGCTTCCTTCAGTAAAACCGCCATTGCTCCATGCGCTGACAATTGTTTTGCCGTGATGGCCTTACCATCTCTGGCATAACCACAAACGATATTTCCCAAACGTGTTTTTAAATCGGGCAAGTTCTGTGCTAAACACAAAATAGCCATTACTTCTGAAGCAACTACAATATCAAATCCATCTTGACGAGGAACCCCGTTTGAAGCTCCACCCATACAAATAACGATTTCTCTCAAAGCTCGATCATTCATATCCAATACGCGTTTCCAGGTAATTCGTCGTACATCAAAATCTAAATGATTTCCATGATGAATATGATTGTCGATCATCGCCGCCAACAGATTATTGGCCAACTGAATTGCATTGAAGTCGCCGGTAAAATGTAAATTAATATCTTCCATTGGAATCACTTGGGCGTAACCGCCACCGGCGGCCCCGCCCTTCATTCCAAACACCGGTCCTAACGAAGGCTCCCGTAAACAGATAATCGCTTTTTTCCCAATATGATTAAGGGCATCACCTAATCCAACTGTAGTTGTGGTTTTTCCTTCGCCCGCTGGCGTCGGACTGATCGCAGTCACTAAAATTAATTTTCCGCTTTTATTTTTTTGAAATTTAGAAAATACTTCTAACGAAATTTTTGCTTTGTAATGGCCAAAAGGATCCAGGTCATCTTCGTGAATTCCTAGCCTTCCTGTGCCAATTTGATTAATTTTTTTAGGGGTCGCTTTTTGTGCAATTTCAATATCTGACAGGGCCATATATTCCTTTGGAAAAGAGTACTTTTATTTATAAACATTCTGAGGTCACCAAAATTCCACTAGACCGAATGGCTAACAAGCTGTTTAATA
>JAYVAZ010000333.1:0-1983 GCA_043750675.1 Pseudobdellovibrionaceae bacterium
CTGCCTAGACAAAGCGATCATTTCCGCGATTACTAATTCGGCCACACTTCGAGTATTACTGTACGGCGCATTGAAAACCGGAATGCCCAGAGCATTAGCGCTCTTTAGGTCAACTTGATTTGTCCCGATACAGAAAGCCCCAATCACTGACAGGTTAGGCGCCGCTTCCAAAGCTTTTTTTGTTAGGTTAGTTTTTGAACGAATTCCAATTCCGTCATATTTGGTCAGTAGCGAAATGAGTTCGCTTTCATCCGGCGCATGCGAAAGCATGTCGACGCTGTAGCCTTCCTCTTCTAATCTTTCCTTTGCGACTTGATGAATATTTTCAACCAACAGAATTTTCATGATGACCAACCTTTATCGTAGCGCATAGGGGTTTTATTGTTGCAAACATGGCTTGTGATTGTCATCCTTAAATGCATGAGTCCATTGCAGAATTATAACCTCCTTGTCGTCGAAGATGATCCTATAGTGAAAGAATCTATTAAACTTTCCTTGCCCAAACACTGGACGATGAATTGGCTTAATAAAAAAGCAGAAATCCCGGGCAGTTACCATGCCGCATTCGTGGACATGCATTTAACTCCGGATATGGAAAAAGCCGACGGACCCGAAATGATTCGAAGAATTAGAGCAGATAATCCAAAAACTGAAATCATTGCGATGAGCGGAAACTTGAATACCGAACTAATGGAATTGTGCTTAAAAAATGGCGCCAGCAAATTTTTAGCGAAACCGCTGTCTACTGACGAAATTGTAGAAAATCTAGAAAAAATCGAGGCCTATTGGCAAATTCGGAATTACGAAAACTTTCAGCACAATGAAGTTTATTGGGTCGGCGACTCGGAAGCTTCAGTTAGCATCCAAAAAAGAATTGCTGAATTAAAAAACAGCAAGGGTCCCCTTCTTATCGAAGGCGAAACCGGAACTGGTAAAGAAGTTGTATTTAATTTATTAAACCGGCAAGAACAGAACCGGCATGCCATTACCGTCAATTTAGCCAGCATTCCTGATAACTTATTTGAAAGTGAATTTTTTGGCCACACGAAGGGTGCTTTTACCGGCGCTGAAAGTTTAAAAATCGGTTTGCTAGAGGCCGCTCATGGTGGCGATTTATTTTTAGATGAAATCGAAGCCATGCCATTAAACCAACAACCCAAATTATTGCGTTTTTTAGAAACCGGAGAAGTTCGTAAAGTCGGTGCCAAAGATAGCACGATAGTCAGCACTCGAGTGATTGCGGCTACAAATAAAAATTTGAAAAAAATGTGTGCGGATGGTTTATTCCGTGAAGATCTTTTTTTTCGAATTAGCGGCGTAAAAATCGATCTACCCCGATTAAATGATCGGGTTCAAGATATCGATCGATTGATCCCGTATTTTTTAAAAAAATTAGGCGGCTTTGGCAAGAAGTATATTCTGCCCGAAGCCGTCAACCTGCTAAAAAACTATCATTGGACAGGAAATGTGCGGGAACTGAAACGAGTGATTGAACAATTAGTCTTAACCACTCCTTTGCCCGCCATAAGAGCCATCGATGTTGAGAACATCTTAAGCTATCAAGAGAAAAGTTCATTTCATGGCCTACTGCAGTCAAAAATGACTCTTGAACAAGCAGGTAACGAATTTGAAAAGTTTTTTTTAACAAGTAAAATAAAACAGCTTAAAACAGTTGAATTAATCTGCGAATCCTTGCAAATTTCTAAGAGCAATTTTTACAAAAAATTAAAAGATCATCATTTGGAGTTGGAATGAACGGATCCTGGAACTCGCCGATATATAGGGAAACTGCATTAATTGTTTTGTTGTTTCTATTTATATCTGGAATCCTTGTTTATTTTTTACGAAAGAAAAACTATTACTTCATCGTAGCATGGGCTTCGGCAAAAAGTTGGATGATTGCGGCTCCTTTTTTATTTTTGCTTTTGGGCCTACCCTCTCCTTGGCCGGTTATCTTCGTCACCTTGATTGCCCTGTTCGGTG
>JAYVAZ010000334.1:0-1565 GCA_043750675.1 Pseudobdellovibrionaceae bacterium
ATTGATCGCCGCCTTTTCTAGAAAAACAATTTTTGGTTATACTGCCATTGCCTTTTCAAGTATCGGTATCGCCGCGGTTAGTTTCTTTGTTTGGGGACATCACATGTTTGTCTCTGGTCAGTCTGAAGTTGCCGGTATTTTATTTTCTTTCATCACGATGCTGGTTGGCGTTCCTACCGCAATAAAGATGTTCAATTGGTTAGCGACAATGTATCGCGGTTCGGTTTCGTTTCAGTCACCAATGCTTTTTGCTATGGGATTTCTATTCTTATTTGCAATCGGTGGTGTGACTGGAATTATCCTAGCAACAGTAGGATTGGATGTTCATTTTCATGATACTTATTTTGTGGTTGCGCACTTTCACTACGTAATGGTGGGGGGAACTTTGATGGCATTAATGGGTGGTTTTTACTACTGGATGCCTAAAATGTTCGGAAAAATGTACAGCGAATTTTGGGCACGTTTATCATTCGTATTTATTTTTATCGGATTTAACGTAACTTTTTTCCCACAATTTATTTTGGGATCAATGGGTATGCCTCGCCGATATTTTGATTACGTACCTGCTTACGAGCGTTTAAATAGAATTTCTACGATGGGTTCTTGGTTAATTGCGACCGGTTTTTTAATTAGCTTGGGTGTAATTATTCATTCTTTGTTAAAAGGAAAACCAGCTCCGGCAAATCCTTGGGGTGCTAAAACTTTAGAATGGACTGTTCCATCTCCACCTCCGCATAATAATTTTGAGGTAGAGCCAATTGTTACAGGGGGACCTTATGAGTACCGATAAAGCCGTATCCGGCCATGAACATCATCACGCGCATCATTTTAAAAGTGCGATGCACGAGTTTTTAAGCTCGAAAGAAGGCATCTGGCTGTTTATGGTGACAGAGATCTTGATGTTCGGTGGATTATTTGTTGGTTACAGCATTTTCCATAATCTTTATCCCGCGATGTTTGCTGAGGGCGCAAGTCACTTGGACTGGAGAATGGGATCGATTAATACTGTGGTTCTGATAGTCAGTTCGTTTACTATGGCCTTAAGTATTCATTATATTCAAAATTCACAAAATCAAAAAGCCACAATGTCGTTAATTATTACATTAGTTTGTGGTGCGACTTTTATGGTTATTAAGTTTTTTGAATATAAACAAAAATTTGAACATGGTTTCCTACCAGGTCACTTTTTTCATGCACATGAATTCGAACATGCAAACCTGGCTTTGTATTTTGGATTTTATTTCTGTATGACCGGCCTACATGGAATTCACGTTTTGATCGGTATGGGTGTCATTACTTGGGTACTTATTCGTCATTTACGTGGTGATTTTAATCCGCATTATTTTACGGCGGTCGAGGGTGTAGGACTTTTTTGGCATATAGTTGATTTAGTTTGGATCTTTTTATTTCCGTTATTATACTTGGTAGGGTAAGCCCGAAGGGGAAAAGCCCGTCGTTGGCGAAGCCAAACGCGGGCTAGGCGCCCCCGGCTAGACAAAACTGCGTTTCGCAGAGGAGAAATTATGGCAAACAATAATCATCAACAAGAAGAGCACCATCATATT
>JAYVAZ010000335.1:0-7036 GCA_043750675.1 Pseudobdellovibrionaceae bacterium
CACATGGCCCCAAATAATCCGGTCAGTAACATTACCTAAGATACCACCTAATAAAATAGACATACCGGTTCTTAAGGTTAAAGATTTAATTGGTAATAAATATTGGATCAAAGCATAAGTGCAAACCAGGAACGCTCCGCCAGTAGACAAAGACACGACTCGTAGAACGGGTGGAAGATCCGAAAATAATCCCAGCATCGCACCTGGGTTGTGGTGTAAAACGAATCCTAAATATCCGAAAGATTGAATTCCATCTAAACCAACGGCCCATTGTTTTGTGATGCGGTCTAAAAGCCAAGTGATCAACAAGGGAACGAATACAATAAACCATTCATGTTTTTTCATAGAGTTTATCTTAACAAACTTACGGAATTCATCAATCAGCAATACAGGTTTGGTTGCGACCTTTACTTTTAGCTTGGTACAAGGCTTGATCGGCCCGCTGGAGTAAGGTCGAGTTCGTATCACTTAACTTGAAATAAGCGACGCCCAGACTGATGGTTAACAACGATTTCAATTTCAGATTTTTAATATTGCTTCTTAACCGCTCGGCAATCTCCGCAGCTGCTTTAGGGCTGACGTCAGGTAAAATAATCGTAAATTCTTCACCGCCGTAACGATAGACCGAATCAAAATTTCGCAACGATTTTTGTAATTGTCCGGCAATTTCTTTCAGCGCCGTATCACCTTCCGGATGACCAAACTGATCGTTATAGTTTTTAAAAAAATCAATATCGATCATCAATAATGAAAGCGGTCTTAGATGTCTTTTGGTTCTTTCGATTTCCTTCGTGAAATCCTCTTGAAAGGCACGTTGATTTTTGATTTGGGTTAATGGATCAATGTGAGCTAACAACTCCCACTGCTGCTTTTGCTTTACTATTTTATATTGCTGCGAAATTTCTAGAAGTTGAAGTTTTAAGACATCATTTTCCCAAGGTTTCAAAAAGAATCGATGGATCACACCATTTTGGATGGCTTCTTTTAGGTCGTTAATCTGCATTCGTCCCGTAATCAATATTCTCATAACACCTGGATGTGATTTTTTTACTGTTTCGAAAAAAGTTAAACCCTTCATTAGGGGCATTTCATAGTCGCAAATAATTAGTTCTGGTTCTAATACATTCAGTTCCTTTAAGACCTTAGTAGGATCCTGACCTGTAAAAACGTTAAACTCGTCGCGCAAAAGCCTCTCTAAGGCACTGCTAACCATAATATCGTCATCTATAATTAATATACGCGGCTTCATTAATTCCAGACTACTCTTACGCCGAAAGAGGAGCAATATTTAATAAAGAGAGCTTACAAAAAAAGATCTATTGTGATTTGATATTTAGAAATTAGGAAGTTTATATGCCAATTAAATTATCATCAAAGTATTCTGCTGCTCTTTCGTTGTTTTCGGTTTTTTCTTTATTGCATGGTCCAGCCTTTGCTGAAAAACGGAAATACGATTTTTCTTGGGTCGAGCCAAAACAAAAAGCGATTCAAAAAATCGTAGAGAAGTCTGGTATCAATACCAAAGAAATTGGTATGTACATTGCGATCAGTGATTCCGCTGATCAACAGATTTATAAATTAAATGAACAAAAATTATATATTCCAGCCTCTTTAACTAAGTTAGCAACGACGACGGCGGTTTTGGAAAGTTTTCCGCCCGGAACTTCTTTTAAAACACAGATTTTAACAACGGCCGAACAAAAAGGAACCCAACTGTTGGGCGATCTTTATTTAAAAGGCGGGGGAGATTCCGGTTTTGTTTCTGAAAGTATGTGGTACCTAGTTAACGTTTTTACTAGAAATCAAATTTTAGAAATCACGGGTGACATTATTGTTGATGATACACTATTTGATTCGGTCCGATTTGATCCCACTAGACCAGATATCAACGTCGATCGTGCGTATGATGCTCCGGTAGGGGCAATGTCCTTTAATTGGAACTCGGTAAACGTTTTTGTTCGCCCGGGAAATAAAGTCGGAGATCCGGCAAAAGTATTTATCGACCCTGATAATGGATTCGTAAAATTAAAAGGCTCGATCACAACAGTGTCTGGCGCCAGTGATTTTCAGATTTCTAGGGATGAAAATCAGTTGGATGATACCGACACTATTTCCGTTACTGGCAAAGTCAGTATCAAAGATGGTGAAGCGGTTGCCTATAAAAGTATTACCAAACCTGATTTGTGGTCAGGATATAATTTAAAAACATTTTTAAAAGATCGCGGAATTACTGTTCGCGGTAAAGTTATCATTGGTAAAACTCCACAGGATGCTAAACTTCTGGCGCAAACCGATAGCAAACCGATTGAAGGATTGCTGAACGATATGAATAAGTTTTCTAATAACTATGTTTCTGAAATGTTAACCAAATCAATTGCAACCCTATCACAATCACATGCAACCCTGGGAAAAGGCGTTGAAAGTATTAAGGCGACGATGAATCGGATTGGCCTGGAGAATTCTGAATTTACAATTGTTAATCCTTCGGGGATTAGTCGTAAGAATCAGTTTACCCCGCATGCATTATGGAAAATTATTACCTATTTGCAAAATCAGTTTAATGAACAGCCAGAGTTGTTTATGTCGCTTCCGATTGCGGGGGTTGACGGGACTTTAAAGAAAAGAATGAAAGGCACTAACGGCGAACGTTGGGTGCGCGCTAAAACGGGAACCATGGATGGGATCGTTGGTCTGGCCGGATATGCCGGTAGAAGAGACGGAATGGTTATACCTTTTGCGATGATTTACAACGGTGGTTTAGACGCAGCCAAGGTTCGACAGTTGTTTGACCAAATTGCCGTTGAGTTAGCGACGACAAATTGATGAAATATCAGAAAATAGTTTTACACTTATCATTATTGGTTTTTTTAAGTGCGGCAAATGCACAAGAATCTTCTGTGCCGCCGGTTGTGCCAGAGATGCAGCAAGAAGCTGAACAAGAGCCCGTCGCACCAGAGGTGAAGCAGGAATCTGAGCAAGTGCCCCAGCGCGAATTCGCAGCTGAAAAGAAGCCAAGTCAATTTGCCAAAAAGGTTTCCCGTTTTAAAAATAATAGAAAAAAGAAAAAACCAACTGGTCCAACCGAATTGGAATTGGCGAACACGCCGAAATCGTTAGAAGTTTCGACTCCGGATTCTTTGACTAAGTCACGGGAATCCACTGGCGATGAAACACCGTTAACTTCGGGATTATTTACCCGGTCGGAAATGCGTGACCCAGAAGATGCTAGCCAAGCTGAAGCCGGCGCTAAAGGTGCCGCCATAGCGGATGCATTGGCGGAACAAGACAATACCAGCGCTCCGGATGATTCTAGCGAAAACTCAGAAGATACGCCGGTGGCATTGGAAGAGATTCAAGGCGAAAAGTATCTGACTCCTTATCGCCCTTGGCGTGCGCCCGATTATGGTAGCCAAGATCAAGCCATTGGTTACAGTAGTGATACTTTTTCGGTACCTAAAGGTTTAGAAATTCCTTACAGGTTTTGGTTGGATATCTACACTAAATACACGACCGATCAAGGGGTCTTACACGACGCTGAACATATGGAAATTGTTTATCAGGTTCTCGATTTCACTTCGATTACTCGCCGAGGCGACATAAACATTTACCAAAAAGAGCATCTAAAATTAAACATGGTAAAATTCGCAAAGAAGCGGGTCGAAATCATGTTGAGAAAATTTTCGCGATTAAGAGATCCTAGTTTGTTAGAGCCAGAAGAGTTGAAGTTTTGGAAACAGTTTGAAGGCCTTGAAGGTAAAGAAAAATTTATTTTAGCGACCAAAAAAAATCGACTGCGTTTTCAGTTGGGTCAAAAAGATCGAATCGTACAAGGGATTTATTTTTCGGGTCGATACATTGAAGATTTTGAAAAAACCTTTAAGGAGATGAATATTCCGATTGAAATGACCCGATTAGTTTATGTAGAAAGTTCGTTTAATGTTTTAGCACGATCAAAAGTTGGTGCCAGTGGGTTGTGGCAGTTGATGCCGGGTACGGCGCGCCCCTATATGATGATCAATGAAGCCATTGATAAACGTAATCATCCGCAAGAGGCGGCGAAGGTCGCTGCAAAACTTTTAAAATTTAATTATAAGTTACTACAGAGTTGGCCGCTGGCTGTTACCGGATGGAATCATGGTCCGAATGGAATTTTACGTTTGACCAAAAAATATAAGACTCGTGAAATTGGGGATTTGGTTGCCAATGTAAATTCGAAGAAGAGTTTTGGATTTGCTTCGCAAAATTTCTACGCTAGTTTTTTAGCGGTTCTTGAAGCCGAAAAAAATGCGCCCAAGTATTTTGGTGCATTAAATTGGTCACAACCCTTAGATACTTTTGACTTCAAATTGCCCAAAGACGTTGCGTACAAAGAAATTAAATCCTGGTTTGACGATGACGATTTAAAAACACAAATTTTTAATCCGCATATTAATAAACCGGCCCGTTTAAATCGTGTAAAAATTCCTAAGGGTGCGATTATTTCCATTCCAAAGGACGCGAAAGGCAAAGTTCCTTTTTTAAAAGAAAAAGAAGCTTCGGCGAATTTGCCGCCCGAACACTGAGGATAACCTGCGTGAGTAGCATTCGCAAACCGCTGGATCCGTCGATAGATCCCTACATCGCTACCAAAAGAATCCACCGAAACAAAACTAACATATAGCAACACCACCTGGTGGTGTCGCTGTGTGGTAAATCCATCCACCAAATTCGCTTATCAAATTCGCTTTTCAAAATTGCTTTAAAAAACAGTTTTGCGGTTCAAAATGGCCTGAACCATAAACCACCAATACATTCCCTTTCTTTTCATAATATGTTTTTATGACTTTCGCTAAATATTGATCACGAAGCCAAGTAACTTCATTGGCCATGTCCTGGAGGCGATCACTTCGATTTTGAAAAGGCATGGTAAGGTGGCGATCGCGCACAAGCGGAAGTTCGGTATTAGATATTTTTTTAAACCAAGATTCAAAGTCCACTTTGGAATCGAATTGTCCTTCGATTGGAAAATGATTTGATTTAATTAGCTTATCAATTGTTAAAGACGAGTCATTAACCCAAGATCGTAAGAGGTAGAAACCAGCCAAGTCCTTTTGCGAAAATTGTTTTTCCCATAGTCGTTCGAGAAGTTCTTTGTCCGAAATTTCCCCGCCCAAAAATTCGATATTTCGAATCTTAGATTCTAAAGCTAAAAAGGCAGGTTCTCCTAGTTTTCGGTGTCCGCTTCGGATTGAGTCAATATAATTATCAGGAGAAAGTCCTTTGGAATTTTCTAAACCTTCCACGATAGAAGTTGAAATTTTATAATTTTGAAAAGCCTGCCGTATCAATTCAAAGGTAGCATGATTTTCGGTTTCTTCTCCATGATTTGCAGCGATGAAAATGATCGTTCCTTTTGCCTTTTTATATTCAACTAGAAATGGTGCGGCTTTTTGTGTTTCGCGAGATAAGTTTGGATTAAAGTCGCAGTTCACGTTCGCCTGCAAAGTTTGTTTTTTATCTAAGTGACTGCAAGAAATCGCAGAGAAAGTAAATAATACCCCCATTAATATTAAGTAAATTGGCATACGAATTCCTTTGGTAGCGATGCCTAGGGCGCCCGGCACACGCCTACTGTACAGCGCCAAGCTTTTCGCCTACGTGCAATAGCACTACGGCATTATTGTAAGTTTTGAACTTGAGCAACGTAAGGAAGATTGCGGTAGAATCCTTGATAGTCCAAACCATAACCAACCACGAAATCATTGGGAATTTTGAACCCAACGTAATCCAATTCGCAAGGAACTTTCAAAGCATCTGGTTTTTCCAAGAAGGCAACTGTAGTTAAACTTTTTGGTTTTCGGGACATTAAAGCGGTTTTTAAATAGTTCATTGTAAGGCCAGTATCAACAATGTCTTCCACAAGAAGGACGTGTTTGCCTTCGATAGGGCTGGATAAATCCAAAGTCACTTTTACTTCGCCCGACGAAGTCGTTCCACCGTGATAACTAGAAACACCGAAGAATTCGCAAGAAATATCAGTGTCGATATTTCGAATTAAATCCGAATAAAATACGAACGATCCTTTTAAAACACAGATCGCCACAACTTCTTGGCCTTTGAATTTTTTAGTGATCTTTTCACCAATTTCTTTAACTTTTGCTTGGATGTCAGATTCTTTGATGTAACTAGAAAGTTTTAAATTGGTCATTGTGGAATCCTTTTTATACAAAAGAGTTATTCATTATTTCGCCAAAACCGCCACCACCAGGAATGATGTAATCTTTCGGGTTTAAACCCTTTTCAAGATCCCAATGAGTCCCTGGAACAGCACTTAAAGCTGCCTCAGGCGACAATCCTCGGTCAAGTCTTAAAGCATAGATAATAACATCAGGATGCACCTGAGTAAGGTTTTTAAGGTATTCAGGGGTTACAATCAGGTGCAGGGCAATCATTTTAGAATGGTTGCCTGGAACTAATTGTTTGTAATGCTTCATCGCCGCTATCAGGGTATTTCCGGTGGCGCCCATTGGATCGGGGAATAGAACAATAGAATCTTCTTTGCCGCCGCCAATTTTTGTGGAGGAAATCTCGGTTCCAGTGACTTGATCTTTGCCGTTAGTCGCGCGCGAGGCAAAAATATGATCCTGTCTTAAACAAGTAGGGTGAATGATGTCGTGCAAAAAATCATAGCAAATATGGCTGGGGTAGGTTCCTGCACGGGCAATATTTACCGAAATCACTTTTTGTTCGGGGTTAATCCGTTGGCCTTCTAAAAAAACGGTAGGATGAGTGTCCCACATTCTAGTTTTAGTTTTAAATTTTTCAGTCGCAAATTGATCACTAATGCAATTGCTTAATAGGTATCGGTACAAAGATTCAACAAGGCGATTGATTCTTGGTTGAAAAGTTTGTTCGGAGCAAAGTTCAGCTAATAGACCGTTGTAAAATGGGTTATCAAAAATGTAAATGTTTGAACCGTAGTTGTGATGGAGCTCATTTTTAGGCGTTGTCATTCAGATTTAATTTTACCTGTCATTTATTGGGGTGGGAACTGAAC
>JAYVAZ010000336.1:0-3513 GCA_043750675.1 Pseudobdellovibrionaceae bacterium
ATACGACGACACACACAGCACCGGTTGTTCACACAACTCCAGCGGCAGCAGTGCCAGTTATAGTTCCTCACGTAGCACCAGTTGTGGTTGCTCCAGTAGTAGCTCCGGTAGTAGTAGCTCCGGTTACTGTTGTTTCTCCCGTTATCCATAATGCGAATGGAACAGTAACAGGATTAGAAGAAGATGCTAATGATCAAGGTGCCGATGATGCTGATGATGATACTGCGATTGCAAGTCCAATTCACATCGAAGCTCATGGCGCAACTGCGGCCAATTTATCTAACGAAGCTTTCGTACAAAAATTAATTTCTTTTGATTTCATGCACACTAAACAAAATTGTGCTGTTGTTGAAGGTGGTATCACCCACAAACCAACTTATTGCACAGGTGACAAATTAGCCGAAGCAACGGAACTTTCTGGAATGGTTAAACGTATCAACGAACAATTGGATACTACGTTAGCAAATCCAAAGGGATCAAATGTCTCTGTTGCTTACTTCAGTTTCTCCAACAAAGGCGTACAAAAGAAACTTTGTGAAATCGCTAGCAAAGGTGTAAAAATCAGAATCTTTCTTGATGGCGGGTCTGCTGGTCAAGCTGATGAATTATTAATCAATAACCCTGCTTGTTTAGAAGACGGACAATCAAACGTTAAAATTTCTTACTTAGGTGGACAGACAAACGGTGGCGCTGGTGGCGTATGGCGTTTACATCATAACAAATTCTTAATGATCGATACTGGTGGACCAAGAGTTAAATTGAACTTTTCATCTGGTAACTTATCATCATTCGGTACAAGTTTACATCTTGATCACTGGGTAATGTTAGAAGCTCCTCGTAATGCAAACGTAGTTAAAGCACAACGTTGCGTTATGGAAGGATTAGAGTCTGCTGCAACTGTAGCGCACACAATGGACAATCCAGATGTCGTTGCTGCCGATAATGAAATTGCTCAGGCTTATATCGAAAAACGTGAAGCTTGCTTTGACGAAAACAACGTTATCCCTCGCGTAAGTGGTGGTAACATCGAAGCCCAAATCGCAATGGCTTTGGAAAAAGAACAAATTGCTCCATTGTTCTCTCCTAACAACAACAGCTATGTTGAAAAATCTTTGATCAACGCAATTAACAAAATCCCATCTGGTGGATATATGTACGTCGCGATCCAACATTTTTTACATCAAGGTGTTGCACAAGCTTTAATTTCTGCATCTAAAAAAGGCGTAGATATCCGAATCATTATGGATGACGATGCATTACGCGGCGAAAGCGAAGTTCCAGGTGTTGATAAAATGATCCTAAATTTAATAGAACAAGCTCCGAAAATGCAAATCCGTCTTGCTGAAACTAACCACGGTGCTGGTGGTAACGGTTCGATGATGCATAATAAATTAGCGATCTTGAATGGTACAATGACTTTCTCTGGAGCCGGCCATTACACAAATGCTGCTTTAAGAAAAAATTGGGAGAACTTTTACTTCGTAACTAACGTTTCTACTATCAAAAGTTACGCGAACTACTTCCAAGAACTTTGGTCAGCATCAGTTGATATCGCTTACACTCAATCTAAAGGCGCAACTCCAAGTTCAGCTCCTTCGAAATTGAGTCCTAAGTTTATTGACCTATTAAATTAATGTAACTCAATCTACATCGACTTCAGCATCACGAAAAATGAACGTGTTGCTGAAGTTCGATACTCATCATCTTAAATCTTGATTGCATAATTGAATCTGTAAATATAAATCGCAGCCCACATACACCTTTTTTATTTTGATGTTTAATTTGTGCCTGGATAGGTATACTTTTTTCTTTAAACCAAATCAAATGCCCTATTATCATTGTTTCCCGAACTACATCTGGAAAAAAACTTAAATCCACCCGTCCACCAGCCGCACTAAAATCCAACAAGGGCACTTTGTCCTTTACCGGATGGCGGTTAATCGACTTCAGCTGAATGTAGATATTTGATCGTTTGGGGACAGCTATTCGGTAATGCTCTCGCCGATTCAATTTATAAAAATGGGCCGAATTTAATAAACGGTATCCGTCTTCTAACTTTACTATTTTCGTGGCTAAAAAATATCGATCTCTACCAACGTGAAAAAGACAAAGGATTGCTTTAGACTTTACTTTCGACATTTGTTTTGTTTTTACTATTCCATCGACGTGACCATCTCGACTCATGCTTTTGTGAAAAAATTGAAACAAAACACCATCAATTGACTTACAGAAAAAAAAGGACTGTGCCTCCACTTTTTCAATGAGAATTCTTCGACGATCAATCAATGATAATATTCGTTCAAATGAAGACTTAGTCATAATCACTATATGTTAACGAGATATGCATAAATCTCAAACAGTTTGATTGATGCAGGCGTTAAATTAGCCACCCAGTCATTATGCGCATTGTGATCAGATCCATCCGAGATATACTTAAAAGACACAAATTCAGTATCGAATTTTTTACACACTTTCGCGATAGCGTAGGCCTCCATGTCGACCAAATCGCAAGGTACTTTGGATGGACCGGTTTCAAAAGAGTCACCGGTACCACAAATGCCGGACGGATTACCACCGACCAAACGATTGGATTTTATCAGTCCCGGAATGGCGTCCATCGGAGTTTCTCCTCGGGCGAATCCTAACGGCGATAAATCCATATCCCTCTGAACAAAACCGGAACACTCCACTAATGTGTGGGTGACAAACTTTTGTGAACCAGCCGTACCTAGATTTATCAGGATTTTAGGTTTTTTTCGTATGATCAGATCTGTCGCCGCTATTGCCGCGTTCACTTTGCCAATTCCACAATAAAATACTTCAATTCCCGCCTGCTCAAATCGTTTTTGCGATTCAGAAGGCAGCGCCATAAGAAGAACGACTTCGTATTTTTTGAACATAATAATCCTTAATATTGAATTAACGATTTCACTTTTTGATTTTTAAACTGCATTTGATTTAAGAACGTCAAATCGATTAATACCGCCGTATCAGTTACTGTATATCCGGCTTGGCTGGCCAACTGGATGGCGGCCGCTAGCGTGCCCCCGGTGGCAAGAACGTCATCCAAAATAGCTATCCGACCAGTCCCTGCCTGCATTTCAATTTCGGCAGATCCATATTCCAATTGGTATTTCAGTTTGCGAATAGGTGGGGGCAGCTTACCGGCTTTGCGTATAGGCAAAAAGCCCTTTTTAAATTGGACAGCCAAAGCGGCAGCAAAAATAAACCCACGCGATTCAATTCCGGCAAAGTAGTCAATTTGTGATAGGTCCAAAAGATCGCCCATTTTTAGAACTACTTCAGAGAACACCTGGGCGTTACTAAGTAAGGGTGAAATGTCTTTAAATCCAACCCCAGGTTTTGGAAAATCGGCAACTTCGGCAATATAGTTCTTAAAATTCATAGAGGCTAAAGTTACCCCGGCGGCAGCCGCCTGTCTAGCCCCGAGCAAGCAGACATGCGCAGCCGGCTAGCAAGTGTGCGCAGCAAATTAATAGGCTCGCGAATTGC
>JAYVAZ010000337.1:0-2009 GCA_043750675.1 Pseudobdellovibrionaceae bacterium
TTTCGGTTAACTGTATCAAAAAGAGAAATCGTAAATACGGCCTCGGCTGCGATTTCTCCATTCTCTTTCACAATCGTTTGTTTAAGATGACCGATTTTGGATTCGTAGTCCAAAAGTTCGGTAGTGATAGCCACACTCTCACGTAATTTTAATTCCCGAAGAAATTTTAAATTCACTTCCAGGATAACCGGACCCTGGCCGGTTTTTTTAATGAAATCCATGCCGAAGCCACGACTGGTTATCAATTCCCAGCGGGCCTCCTCCAGAACCTGCAAATAGGCGGCGTTGTTCATATGCCCGAAAGTATCTAAATGAAATTCTCTTATAACTAAAGGGTACTTATGGACTTCACTCATTATTTTAGAGCCTCACGAATATGTGCGGAAGCCGTATCCATAAACCAAACCACAAATGCGATCACAATAATAATACAACCTACTTCTGGCCACATAGCCTGACCATAGTAATTGATTAACATAGTACCAATACCACCACCACCAACTAATCCAATAATTGTGGCCATACGAACGTTGATATCCCAGCGATCAACAGTAAAAGATACGAAAGGCAACACAACTTGCGGCACGATCGCAAACCAAATGGTTTGTAATTTATTGGCACCGGTAGATTGAATTCCTTCTATCGGACCTTCATTAACGGTTTCAACGATTTCAGAGTATTGTTTAGTCAAAGAAGCGATTGAATGAATCATCAATGCTAACATTCCGGCAAATGGTCCAATTCCCACCCACACCGAAAAAATAATTGCCCAGATCAACGCCTCTACGGAACGAATCACGTTAATTAAAGTTCTAAAAATAAAATAAAAAATAAAAGCCACCGGATGGCGCATGATATTTTTTGCGCAGAAGAAACAAGCGAAAAATGCTATTGGGATAGCCAAGGTCGTCGCCAAAAATGCTATGTAGATAGTATCAATAATATTTAATACAGCTTTGGGCAAAAGTGCCATATTAGGTGAGGTCAAACCGTCGAATAGGCGCTTTGCCCCTTCAAAACCATCTTTGTCTAATAAATCAAAGACCGAAAATTTAGTTTGGTGCATAGCCACGGCAATTGTGACTAAAAAGAAAAAAGTTAACTGCCAACCCCAAACGGTAGCGTACCAAGATTTTTCAACGGTCTCTTGCGCCTTCTTATGAGCCGGCTCGAAAACTAATTCACCTAAAGTTTTGAAACCTATTGCATTGACCACATAACTAACAGCAACCGCAATTAACATAAATCCTAAAAAGACATCTACATTTCGTCCAAGGTTCATCATTTGCTGATCATCAGGACGGATAGCTACAACTAAAGCGACGGTAAACAAGTAACCGAACATGATAGCATCAAAAATATATCTTTTGATTAAGCGTGCATTTAATTTTGCCATTATTCTTCCTTAATTTATATGAACTTCTTTTGCGCCCTGACCATAGATTTTTTCAAACCAAGCATCGTCGATTTCCTTAGGGCTGCCCTCAAAAACAATTTCGCCGCCCTTAAGAGCAATTACCCGGGTCGCATATTGCCTAACCAGACTTAAAAAGTGAAGATTGCAAATGATGGTGATTCCAAGTTCCGTGTTTACCTTACGAAGGTAGTCCATAACTGTATGGCAAGTCGCCGGGTCTAACGAGGCCACTGGTTCATCGGCTAACAGAATTTCCGGTTCCTGAGTCAAAGCCCGGGCAATAGCCACGCGTTGCTGTTGACCGCCGGATAACTGATCGGCTCTAATTTTGGCTTTCTCACCAATACCGACCAATTTTAAATATTTGGCTGCCATGTCTTTTTCGGCCTTGGAAAATTGACCTAAAAGACTTTTTAAAATCCCCATTTGCCCTAACCGGCCCATCAAAACATTGCTGATAACAGAGTGACGAGGAATTAAATTAAAATGCTGGAATATCATCGCTACTTTTTTTCTTAAGAAGCGAATATTGGGACCTTGAATTTTTGAAACGTCCATTGGCTGGGAATTAGGCTCAGAACTTGTGAAAAGG
>JAYVAZ010000338.1:0-2308 GCA_043750675.1 Pseudobdellovibrionaceae bacterium
TATCGCTGATTCCTATTTATTGGCAGCGGAAGTATATTCCTCAACGAAGCAATTCGTTAAGTGTGCTAATGAATATCAGCAAGCGATTAAATTAAGACCTCAGGGTTCGGAACTATATATCAAAATTTCCCGATGTTACCGACAGTCTGGTAATCCAGATGTAGCCGAGTCGATGTTAAATATTGCGGCTTCACAGGAATCAGGGAATCCTGATATTTATAAGGAGCAAGGCGCTTTATACGAAATGCGTTCGGACCATAGGTCAGCGGTGCAGGCGTATAATAAGTATCTAAGTCTTTCTCCTAATGCGCCAGATAAGTTGGAAATTGAAAATAGAATTCTGTCTTTAAGTAATTGATGTTTAATGTTATGATTTGTTAAGAAGGTGCAACTATGGGAATTACAAAGCAGTTCAGCAAAATCAGTACGGGTATTCAAGACGGGGTTAAAACCGGTTCAATTTCTTTAATGAAAATTTTTACTTTAGTAATTTCTGGCTTCTTTATTGCGTTAACGTTTTCTTTAATTGGCCAGGAAATTATGCAATACGGAACGATTTCTTTTTGTTTCGTGTTTATCGTATTTTTTAGTTTAACGTATAAGGGACTATCCAAACTGCAATTGGGTCATATTTTACTATTTGATTTATTTTGTATTCTTGTTGCACTTCTTTTAAGAATGTATATTCTTGTCGCTCCGTGAGGCTTTATGATTGATATTAAAAGGTTGGAAAAGGCCCCAGAACCTGGGACCCGCAGTTATCTAGAAGATTATAAGCAATGCTTGATTAATAGAAAATCGAATACGTCTGTTTTGGAAGACGCTATGGAGCTTAATAAAAAACGAAAAGAAGCGATCACTATTGCCGAAACTGAAAAAGCAAAACAAAACAAAATCAGTCAAGAAATCCCGGCATTAAAAAAGCAAGGGAAAGACACGACCGACTTAATGAAACAATTAGGTGAACTATCTTCTTTGGTAAAATCTAAAGAAGTCTTAGCAACTGATTTGGATACCCAGGTAACAGCGCTATTGATGACTTTGCCAAACAAAACGCATGAGTCTGTTCCCGTAGGCCAAAGTGAAAATGAGAATAAAATTGTAAAGACAATTGGCGAGCCCACTAAATTTTCTTTCAAAGCAAAAGAACATTGGGAAATCGGCGAGAAATTGGGAATCATTGATTTTGAAAGAGCCGGTAAAGTTACCGGGACTCGTTTTGTTTTTTTAAAGGGGCAGGCGGCTCGATTAGAACGGGCATTGGTGCAGTTTTTCTTGGATTTACATACTCAAAAGCACGGTTATACCGAAATGCTTCCGCCGTTCATTGTAAACAGCAGTAGTTTAACGGGTACCGGTCAGTTTCCAAAATTTAAGGAAGATGTTTTCCATTTAGATCAAACCGACTATTATTTAATTCCAACGGCCGAAGTTCCGGTCACTAATTATTTTGCTGGAGAAATTTTAAAAGAAGAAGATTTGCCACAAAGATTTGCTGCCTATTCACCTTGTTTCCGAAGCGAAGCTGGCAGTCATGGCCGCGACACCAAGGGCCTTATCCGACAGCACCAATTTAACAAAGTAGAGTTGATGATTTTCTCGCACCCCGAGCAATCTTACGAGTGGCACGAGAAACTGACCAGCCATGCTGAACAGGTCATGATTGATTTAGAGTTACCCTTCAGACGATCTATGCTTTGCACTGGGGACATTGGTTTTGGCGCTGCTAAGTGTTTTGACTTGGAAGTTTGGTTGCCTGGATCTGCAGCATACCGCGAAATCAGCTCTTGTTCTAATTTTGAAGATTTCCAAGCTCGTCGGGCCAATATTCGTTTTAAGGCCGGCAACGGGAAACCTCAGTTTATACACACCTTAAACGGCAGTGGATTGGCTGTAGGAAGAACTTTGGTTGCTATCTTGGAAAACTATCAAAAAGAAGATGGTACTTTCGATGTTCCGAAGGTTTTAAAACGATATCTCGAATAATCAAGCATTGCGTTAACCCACGAAAACGATTGAACCAAACCGCTAAAACCCATAAAACCAACGACGGAAAGCTGGTAGAGCGGTTGAATACACCAGTCTTGAAAACTGGCAGCCCTTCACGGGGCTCGAGGGTTCGAATCCCTCGCTTTCCGCCACTTTCTGAGGAAAGTAAAGTCACTCAAGAGATAGTTAAAGTCTAAGCCCGCGAAAACAGAGAACTATAAAAACAATAACTTAGCGGGTTCGAAGAAAAATAATTTTTCGTCATCATCACTGAAAATCACGACTCATCACGGGAGTTGGCTACTTTTTGGCTACTCCG
>JAYVAZ010000339.1:0-1610 GCA_043750675.1 Pseudobdellovibrionaceae bacterium
GCACTGACATCCAAGAGAAATGCATTCCTCTTGTACTTGAAGGCAAGGACATTGCTGGTCTTGCGCAGACTGGAACCGGTAAAACAGCGGCATTTTTAGTTCCGCTGATCGATCGAATTTTAAAATCAAAAGCGAGAATGGCTACAGAAACGGATATTCCTAGAGACACTGATCCCCGTGCTTTTAACCAGTGGCGTGCGAATCAATTTATTTTAATTTTAGTACCAACGCGTGAATTAGCCGAACAGGTTTACGAGAACATTCAGAAGCTTTGTCAATCTAGCGGATTAAAAGGTTATCCACTTTATGGTGGAACCGGTTACGACAAACAGACCGAAGCCGTTAAAAACGGTTTAGATTTTATCGTCGCTACTCCGGGTCGATTGATTGACCTTTATAAAGAACATTATATTGATCTTAAAATGGTTCGCGCCATTGTGTTTGATGAAGCCGATCGAATGTTTGATATGGGCTTCAAAGATGACATGAAATACATTTTGCAAAGAATTCCTAACGACAGACAGTTTTTAGTTTTTAGTGCGACTTTAAATTTTGATGTTTTAAATACAGCTTATCAATTTGGTGCTGAACCAATCGAAATCAATGTCAGCAAAGACCAAGCAAAAGCAGAAAATGTAAAAGACGAAATTTTTCATGTCGGCCAAGAAGACAAACCAAAGTATCTTTTAAGTTTATTGAAAAAGCATAACCCCCGCCAAGCCATTATTTTTAGTAATTTTAAAAATAACGTAGAAAGAATTTCTGACTTTTTATCGGCTAATCAAATTCCGGCGATGGGTATTTCTAGTCTTTTGACTCAAGCTCAGCGTAATAAAGTGATCGAATTGTTTAAGGCCGAAAATGATCGTAATATCTTAGTGGCTACTGACGTCGCTGCCCGTGGTTTAGATATCAAAGGTGTAGACTTAGTTATTAATTACGAAATGCCACAAGATCCTGAAAGTTATGTGCACCGAATTGGTCGTACAGGCCGCGCAGGCGCCATAGGGACGGCCTATTCTTTAGTATCTGACCTAGATGTGGATTCTCTTTCAAGGGTAGAATCTTATCTAAAAGCCAAATTAGGCCAAGGTTGGATTGAGGATACTGAATTAGTAACCGACTTTAAATCTTTCCAACGTGATTCTTACAATAGTGATTCGAAGCCAAGATTTCAACGCAATGACAGTCGCCAAGGTGGCGGAGGGGATCGAGGCCCTCGTAAACCGCGTAGCGGTGATCGTGATTTTAATGGCCAAGGTCGACCTCCGCAAAAACGGCATGATCGTGGACCTGGCGGTCAAGATCGCCAGAATTACAATGGCGATCGTCCTTACAATAAAGACCGTGCTGATCAGCCGCGTGATGCTAAAGCACAAGGATCACACCCGAACTCGAACAAAAGATTTCAAAATCCAAAAGATCAAAATAGAGATCAACAAGGTAAACCGCAGGCTCAATCAGGCAACGGCGCTTACCAAGGTGATAAACCGCACCAAAATCGCCCAAGACATCCTGCTAATGGAAGTCCTCGGCCTCAAGCGGCCAAACCAGCACCTAGTATTGTTGAAAAGGTTGGAAAGTTTTTTAAAGGATTATTTGGAGCCGGT
>JAYVAZ010000340.1:0-1836 GCA_043750675.1 Pseudobdellovibrionaceae bacterium
AATAGACGGAATTGCGAAATTAACATTTGCGTCTGCACAAGTGAATGCGAAAAGTTTAACTGGTCAAGAAGCACTAGATACTTTTATGAGTATCGCAGCCAAACCGCTAATCGATGCCAGCAAATGTAATGATATGGTCGTGAATCGTGGTCACTACTTTGGGTCTAAATTTCTATCGCAAAGTATCACCGACAAAGATCAGAATGATCTTATTGAATTCTTAAAACATTTTTAATTGAGGTAAGTGATGAAAAAAGTTACTCGCAGAAAAGTTATAAAAACCGGAGCGGCGGCAGTAGGTTTACTGGCTGCTGGTTGTGCGACGAAAATGGTTCCCGATGAAGTTCGTTTACCCGCGAATGATTTTACCGAACCAAACACTTTCGACTTTATCGTTGTAGGATCTGGCGCCGGCGGCGGACCTCTTACCATTCGTTTAGCGCAAGCCGGATTTGGTGTATTACTTTTAGAAGCCGGTGGAAACGAAGAACCTGTTGGCTACACGGATATTCCGGCCTTGCACGGTAAAGCCACTGACGACCCCGCGATTAATTGGGGTTTTTTCGTACAAAGATATTCTGAAAAAATGCAGAAGTACGATTTAATGAATACAAAGTACGTGAAAAAACAAACCAATGGATATGGTGGTGGCGTTTATTACCCGCGTGGAACTGGTTTAGGTGGAAGTACACAAATGAATGCCCTAATTCACTTGTATCCTGATGAATCGGACTGGAAGGGAATTGCCGATGCGACCGGCGACAAAAGTTGGAATCCCGACATTATGTATTCGCATTACCAAAATCTACAAGAAACAACGACAACGAATCTAACAACAAATGTCGGTAATGCTATTTCCAGCGCGTTTTCAAGTTTAAATTGGACAACTCCGGATTACAAAAAGCCGTTTTTACATTTGGAACAAGCTCCCCTTTTACTATTAAAGGATGCCACTTTACGAAAGTTCGTAATCGCTTCTCTAGAAAAGCAGGGTTTGCTAAACGAAACGATAGAGAAAGCCCTTCAGTTAGGTAACGCCGAATTGAATCCAAACAATGCGGCCTACATAAAAAATAAAGCCGACGGTTTATTTAGTATTCCATTTAACGTGAAAAACGGACGTCGATTTGGTGTTCGCAATAAATTAATCGAAATGGAAAAAAGTGGAAAATACCCAAACTTAAAAATTCAAAGAGGCGCTCTTTGCAAACGAGTTCTTTTTTCAGAAGCCGTTAAAAACAAAGTAATTGGAGTTGAATACTCGGTTGGGAACAAACTTTACAAGGCCAGTTCCGCCGGCCCTGGCGTTTATCAATTGCCCAATGGAAATCTGCAATTTGACGGGTTAGTCGCTAAAGCGCGCCGTGAAGTGATTATTGCTGGGGGCGCATTCAATTCGCCGCAGCTTTTGATGTTATCAGGAATAGGCGATCCTTCCGTTTTAAATTCGGCCGGTGTGAACGTTCCGCTTAAAATCAATTTACCGGGCGTCGGTAAAAACCTGCAGGATCGATATGAAGTGACGGTTGTCAGCGAATTGAAGGATCCTATTGCAGCCATCGAAGGTTGTACATGGTTGCAGGCCGGAGACCGCTGTACCGCCGACTGGTCCAAAAATAATATGGGTCACGTATACAGCACCAATGGCACTGTCATTTCAAATTTATTAAGATCGTCTTCTACCAAGAAAGACCCCGATTTAAATATCTTTGGCGTTCCGGGGAATTTTGTTGGTTACTATCCCAATTGGTCACAAAAATCTTACGCTTCTGCAAAATATTTTAGTTGGGCTATTTTAAAGGGCCATACAAATAATATTTCGGGGTGGGTAAAATT
>JAYVAZ010000341.1:0-11876 GCA_043750675.1 Pseudobdellovibrionaceae bacterium
ATTATCCAATTCATCAACCGATTTCCCATATTTTTTACGAAGTCTTTTGTTATTTCGTTGGCCGTTTTGTTCGGTTGGTCGTGGAGGCAGTTCACCTTTGATTGCTGCAGCAGCGAAAGTCACCAGGTTTAATTCGCCTATCAAATAACTGTCTGAGTACCAAGTAATTTTACCTGGTATAGAGTCTGCAATCGCGTAATATTTGATATCATCTTTGACATCAAATCCAACAATAGTCATTGCGTGATAAACATCATCAAAAGTGACCGGCCAGCCATTAGTTAAAGACTTTTCAACCAATGATAAAATTCGCGTGCTGTCATATCGGTAACCCCAGTATCTATCATCAAGGTATTTTACCCAACCTAAATCAGAATCTTTTGTCGGCTTTACCAAAACCATCGCCTCGATGTCTTTGTTATCCGCATATTCCGAACCCATTATTTTTTCTTTGGTTTCGGTAATCGAAATTTCCTGACCAAACCAATTGGTCAACATTTTGGGTTTGCCGTACCACTTATCTAAAAAATCAACGATAAAAGATTCGGCTTCAGCATCGGATTTCAACGCGCGCAACTGATCTTTTACATTTTCTAATGCATAAACATCTATTAGCGGTACAGGCCGGGGTTCTTCCATAAAAGTCAAAGCCACCAAATAATTTTCCATTGGCTTGTATAATATCTGCGCTGGATTAATTGCCGATTTTGAAATTTGTCTCCCGTGCTTAAGGAGAGCTTCCCAATACTCAACCTGCCAACCACCTTCGTTATCACCTAAATAAAAGTCGCCTTTAGATTTATAAATGTACATCATTCGTTCGTAATCCACCCAGTACTTAACATCTTTTTCGACGTTAAACATAAAGTCTAAATTTTCACGGTAAAGCGCTCGCGATTCTAGCATGTTGCTCATCGCGTAGGCCCAGCAATGCGAAGTTTCTGCCTGGTCGCGAAGATTGTGCAATGGCAGCTGAACTCCGGCTAATGCGGTCAAAGAAATAAAAAAGAGCAGAATTGAAAGCGTCACTTTTTTCATGGATTTCCTTTTTGCTGCTATTAAATTTAGTTATCGGGGTGTGTGGTCGTCAATGATTATTAAGTCAGGTTTAAATGTTATTCCGCACCATCTGGTTCAAAGCTAAAAAACATTGTAAATTCAGTTTTAGAGGCTTTGAAATCGGGGGACTGAAAAATCTTAAACAGGTCTTCTGTACCCAAAAAGTCCTCTTCCGAAAGAAAGACTCTGTGAGGCAAAACGCCAACCAGCATAAAACCCTGGGTTTTAGTAAGCTCAAAATTACTTTGAAACGATTTTTTAATAATTCCGCTATCTGCGGTTTCGCGGAAAGAACGCATGATTTCGATTTCACCCTTAACTGTGTCACCAGATTCTGAAAACGTTACTGCATGTGCAAGGCCCATGTACAGATTTTCATCATTGGATTTATTATCAATGTACCACTGAATGTTTGTACGGCCGGGTTCAATCTTTCTTTCCATTTTCTGTAAAGTTTTGATATTTCGGGTAGCTAATTTTTTATTTAAGTCAGTTATTGCTCCCATAAACCCGTCAAATTGGGTGAACTGCCCCGTCTTCATGCTTTCTTCTTTTAAAAAGTTTAACGTCGTTTGGTCTAATTCGGTGTAAAGAACTTTCAGCTTCAGTGGTTTGGTTTTTTCGGCACCTTCAGCGAATCCGCCGCCACTGCGTGCCGATCCCGTTGGTGAATTGCTACCGCCAGCGGAAGGGTTGGTTAAGGCTTCTCGTCCGCCACCCATTGCGGCTGGTGCGGAAGCAACCGCTGATGCTGTAGGTGCACTTGCGGGCTCACTTGCCGCCATCTGGGCACTAGAACTGGGATCATTTGACTGGCCTTGTTTTTCTACGATGGTCGGGCCACTCTTTAAATATTCGACTCGACTTTGAAGATCTTCTCTTTGTTTTTTTCGAATATAAAAGGTCGCACTAAAAACGATACAAAAAATCAGCGCCATCTGAAACCAGGCACTGGAATAGAACTGCTTCATTGCCGGCGGCTTCTTTGGAATAAAAAAATCCATATCGACGCCGCAGTTAGCGCAATACCTATCTTTAGGTTGGGAAAACCCACACTTAGGACAATTAATTAGCATATAAAAATCTTATCACAACGCGGCTACTTCTAAAGACAAAGAATGCATATTGACGCGCCGGCTATTTGATTCTAACTTTCCAAAAGATTTAGGGAATTTAAGAATTATGACTAAGGTCCAGCCTGACCAACACATTCCAGTTCTATGCGAAGAAATTGTCGATTTTTGCGATCAAGTTTATCAGCAAAGAGTGGAACAAAATCATCTTCCGTTTCGTTACTTTGATGGAACTTTTGGTCGTGGCGGCCACATGAAAGCCATTCTACAAAGATGCGAACAAACCGAAGTGACCGCGTTTGATCAAGACCTACAGGCTATAGAATTTGCAAAGACTCACTTTACCGCTGAAATCGAATCGAAAAAAGTACAGGTTTTTCATCGCAATTTTGCAGAATTAAAAGAAGGCGAATTTCCATTATTTGATTTTATGTTAATTGATTTGGGTGTGAGTTCTCCGCAACTTGATCAAGCCGCCCGCGGATTTAGTTTTTATCAGGACGGTCCTTTAGATATGCGTATGAATCAAATTCAAGATTTAAGCGCCGAAAAAGTAGTCAACGAATATGATGAAGAAGATCTTATTAGAATCTTCCGTGAATTTGGCGAGATCGGAAATCCAAACCGGGTTGTGAAAGCAATCTTAGAAGATCGCCAGGAAAAACGATTCACGACAACTTTGCAGTTAGCCAGTATGATCGAAAGGGTTTGCGGTTGGCATAAAAAAGGTTTTCATCCTGCGACTCTTTATTTTCAAGCCATTCGGATTGAAGTGAATCAAGAATTAGCGGTTGTGGAAACTTCGGTGGAAAGCCTGACGAAATGTTTGGCGCCAGGAGGGCGACTGGCGGTCATTACTTTCCATTCTTTAGAAGATCGCATTGTAAAATATAAAATGAAAGATTTGGAAGCCCTGGGAAAACCAGTGAATAAAAAAGTGGTTCAGCCAAGTTGGGCGGATGGTAAGAAGAATGTAAGAGCACGCAGCGCGAAGCTGCGTGTCTTTGAAAGAGCCTAATAGACTCTAATCGAACTAACCATGTCGTTAAATCCGAAATTTGCAAAATTATTATTATCTCTTTGGAAGGTGTAACATCCTCCTCCGAAGTCGGCGTGTTCACACAGAAGAACTCGAATGCCGGAAGGGATGATGATCGAAGAAATTTCATCGTTTAATCCGGTGTTTGCCAAGTTTCTAATTGTTTGGCCTCTTCTTAAGCAGATGGAAGATCCCTGCATATCAGCGTGTTTGTAAACACAAGTACGTCCGGGTTGTGGAGATGGCGGAATTGGTTGTGGATAAGGCTCTGGATAAGGATCGTTCCATCCGTCATAATATCCAATTTGAATTGAGCTAATGTTGTCGTTAAATCCTTGGTGTTTAAGATTGCGAACGCTAGAGGTATATATACGGCATGGACCACTTTTAAAACTATTTTGGCAAACAGTTACATCAACAAATCCGTTGATATAAATCGATGAGATTCTATCGTTGAAGCCGTTGTAACCTAAATCATCGATGCCCTGACCATCTTCGAGACAAAAAGATCGCCCTTGAAATCCAGCGTTCTCGTAAAAGCAGACCGTTTGTGCCTGTGCCTGCAACGCTGCAAAGGACATTAAAAGTCCGGCTGCTATCGTCGCGAAAAAATATTTGTTCATAGAATTACCTTTCCCTGGTTAATGTTAAATCTGCCGATGGTTTATCACGAATGGGAGTCGAACAGTAAGAGTCTGCTTGTAGTTAAAGTATCTCCACTTTCAGATGTTAATAATGGTTCAATTTTTTAAAAGTGGTTGACGTTGATATGCCAAAAGTGGATTTAATAGACATATTCGATGACTCGGAGGAGTGATGAAAAAATGGGCGACAAAAGGTATATTTACACTTTTTGCGATTTTATTTTCGTTCGACGTCTTTGCCGTTCCGGCAAAACTAAAATACGAACCACTTTTTATTTTAAAAGAAGTTCTCAAATATAAAAATTTAAAATATCGTCCCGAAATTCCTATGCCTGTTTTATTTTTGGCCAGCGCTACACCTGTAGAAGTTTTCCAAGAAGATATTTTTCCGCAATGGGGATTTAAACCAGATTTAATAACTAATGCCTATGTCGCCAACTCCAACCATATTTATTTACTGGATGACCAGACATATTATACAGAAAACAAAAGATGTATGGACGATTCAATGGCACATGAATTAGCCCATTACGTGCAATTAAAATATCGTGGCTGGGATTTAAATGATGAAAGTTTAGAGTGGGATGCTGTCGATACTCAAACTTGGTTCCGCGAAAACTATTGCCAAGACTTAGGTCGGCTGTAAGTTTTGTCGACTTAAGTCGAATCAAAGTTCAGTCTAGTTAAATAAAAACTCGTCCAAATCAGCGTGATTCATTAGTAACATAAAAAGATATGACATCACTAAAACCATTTTTCAGTATCCTTATTATTATCATATCCTTATTTATTCTCGTTTTTGCACATATGGAAGAACGCCGAATGGGCTACGAGTTTTTAAAACAGTCGCACGCACAAAAAGAACTTATTGAAAATAAAAGATTAAAGACTATTCAGTTTGCAAAAATGACTCGCCCACAGCAGATCGAAAAATTAGCTTTTGATAAGTTAACTTTGAAGAAGTTACGGTCCAATCAGATTATTCATTTAACCGGTAATCAAATTATGGATCCTAAATTGGAAGTGGACTCGGACGTAAAAAAAATAGGTACAAACTGAAATCATGAAATCACGAATCTACATTTTATTTGTTGGAATATTGGGATTATGGTCATTTCTAGTGTTAAGAGCCGCTTACTTGCAGATTCTTCCTAATGATCGTTTGGAAAAACTTCAGAATCGGCAGTTCCAAACCGTAATAAATTTGCAATCCCGTCGGGGTGCGATCACTGATCGCAATGGACGTGACTTGGCCATTTCCATGACGTCCTATTCCGTTTACGCTGATCCGCAAATTATCGAAGACAAAAAAACTTGTGCTCGCAAATTAGCAAAAATCTTTGGCGCGAAAGTTAGTTCCTATTACGCTAAAATCAAAGATGACAAAAAAAGATTTATTTGGATTGAAAGACAGATCGAAAAACCCAAGGCCGATTTAGTTTCCGAATTAAAAATCAGGGGACTTTCCATTGTTGAAGAGTTCAAACGCGTTTACCCGAACGATCAGTTATTATCGAATGCTTTAGGTTTCATTGGCCGCGAAGGACAAGGTCTGGAAGGGCTAGAGCTTTTTTACGATCAACAATTACAAGGCAACAAGAAAAAAGTAGTTATGCGCAGAGATGCCCGCGGTCGTCCGCTAATTGCCGATGGAATGATGTTCGCTGAAAATCCCGAGGGGACCGAAATCAAACTGACCATCGATTCCGAACTCCAACACAAATTAGATACTGAATTAGAAGAGGCGATTACTAATTTTGATGCCGATCAGGCTGTAGGAATAGTATTAGATGCAAAGACCTCAGAAATTTTGGCACTTTCTTCTTCGCCTCAATTTGACAGTAATCTGGCTATAAGCACCAAAAGCGATATACGTAGAAATCGTGTTATCACCGATATGTTTGAACCTGGCAGCACGATGAAAACTTTTGTCATTGCCAAAGCCTTCAACGAAAATCAATTGGCTCCAAATACAAAAATCGATACAGAAAATGGAATTTTAAAAATTGGCAAAAGAACCATTCGTGAAGCCGAAGCCAGTCATAAGTGGTCGCAATTAACTGCCAGTGAAATTTTAGCATATAGTTCTAATGTCGGGGCTTCAAAAATTGCTTTCAAGTTGGGAGCAGAAAGTGTTCGACAAGCATTGGTTGATTTCGGATTTGGCCAAAAAACTAATGTAGATCTTCCCGGTGAATCACGCGGTAATCTTCAAAGTCTCCCTTGGGGAGAACATTTACTGGCCAATATTTCTTTTGGCCATGGGGTGGCGGTAAATGCCTTACAAATGGCCAATGCTTATGCGGCGATTGCCAATGGTGGTCAGTTGATGCAGCCATATATTGTAAAATCTCTGCGCGATGCGGACTCTGGCGAAAGTATTGAAGTGAAAAGCAAATTTATTCGCCAAGTGGTTCGGCCGGAAGTAGCAAACCAAATGAAAATGATGTTAACTTCAGTTACGGCTCCTGGTGGCAGTGGCGTGAATGCAAAAGTAGATGGATTTATCGTAGCCGGAAAAACCGGAACGGCGCAAAAGGTGAATCCTAATGGACTGGGTTATTTACCCAATGGTTACATCTCTAGTTTTGCTGGATTTATTCCGGCAAATGATCCCAAGTATGTTATTTATGTCGTTGTTGATCATCCCAAAAAGAATGCCTACTATGGTTCACAGGTTGCCGCACCGATTTTTTCAAGAGTGGCTTCCTATGCAGTTAGAAAAGCCGGTTTAGCGCCGGTTTTATTGACGGAAAAAAATCTAGTTGATAAAAATTTAGCGGAAAAAAATGTAGCCATTAAAAAACAGGCCTTTAAAAAGTTGAATGAAAAAATTCAAGAAGACGAACGTTTGGCGCATGCCGAAGAGGACTTAGCCGCGGGTTCGAATCTCGCCGCCCCGAACCGAATTACCGTTCCTAACTTTACTGGATTAAGCATGCGCGAAGTGATTCAAAAAGTTTCTGGCCAGAACTTGGAAATAAAATTCAAAGGGCAAGGTCTGGTAAAAACCAGTTATCCAGAGCCCGGTCAAACTTTACCCGAATCGGGCGTTGTTACCGTTATTTTAGAATAATTTTTTTAGAAAATTATTTAGTTCCTGAATAATATGCATGGGAATTTCGTGCGTCCCTTTAAAACTTTGTAGTCGACCAACTAAACCATTGGTCGTTAATAAAGTTTCCAGTTGTTGAGCACCTCGGATCGGTAAAACCGGATCACTTTGTCCGTGACTCATGAAAAACTTTAAACCTTTTCGGTTAGTCACCTTTTTAGTCCATTCTTCACGATTGATCATGGCACCTGATAAAATAATCAAACCTAAAGGGTTTTCGGGGGCGTTCATTGCAATATCAGTAGCCAACATCGAACCTTGGCTGAAGCCACCTATAATTATTTTGTTCCAAGGAAGTCTAAGTTGTTTAATGGCTTCGAACACTTGATCTCTTAGTTTTGGTAAACTTGGGGGTTTTCTTTCTAGTAATTCTTCGTCTTTTCCTTCAGCCGTGTCTTTTTGGACTTGCGCTAAATCAATGGGCCACCAGGCGCGTCCCGTCCATCCTGGACCTACCGGAACTTCTATCACTCCTTGTGGAAATAAAAAATCGCAGCTAACCGAAGGTTGAATGACGTCACTCAAACTATACAGATCGTAAGCATCGGCACCGTATCCATGAAACAGAATGATTACAGGCTTATCTTGACCCTTGTTGTCTTCGAATTTAGAATTTTCTAAACAGTGGATTTTGCCCAGCTGACGTTCCGCAATTTTGTGATACTGACTTTGGTTCATAGGGAGCCTTTCAAATGCAAGAAAATTTAAATTCATTAAGCGAGCTGACCCTGTCTCAATTGGTCATAAGTTTGACCGACTATAAATTAGAACAGTCCGGAATGTCTAATAAAACCGTTACCGGCATCTGCGTTGATTCGCGAAAAATGCAGTCTGGAAATATATTCGTAGCATTAAGGGGCGAAAAATCAGACAGTCACGATTTTATTCCCCAAGTTTTAGCGGCTGGGCCGGTTGCGATTGTGGTAAATCAGGAATTTGATACGAAACCTTATTATTCGCAGAATACAGAAACGGTTTTTATCAAAGCCCAAGATACCCGTTTAGCGTTGAATCAATTAGCCAGCACGTTTTATGGCCATCCTTCGCGTAAGATGTTTTGTTTTGCGGTCACTGGGACAAATGGGAAAACATCGACTACCTATTTTATTGAACATATTTTGAATCAGCACAACTATCCCACTGCAGTGATCGGAACCATTCAGCATCGACTGCAGGATCACATTTGGAATACGGAAATGACTACGCCCGATAGCCTCCAGCTGGTGCAGAGACTATTTGAAATGCAAAAAATGGGTGCGCGAGGGCTCGCCATGGAAGTTTCTTCGCACGCATTACAGCAAGGTCGCGCCGATTCGGTAGAATTTAACACTGTGATTTTTACTAATCTGACACATGATCATTTGGACTACCACAAAACTATGCAGAATTATTTCTTAGCAAAGCAAAAATTATTTACCGATTTACTTTGGTCGTCTTCAAAACGGACAAAGTTTGCCATTATAAATACCGATGATTCTTATGGAAGAAAACTGCAAGTGGCTGGTACGGCCGAAGTAATTACTTACGGTGAAAACAAAGATGCGGTTTTCAAGTTTAAAATTACCAAACAGCTATATGACTCGACCCTGTTTAGTTTATCTTCTCCATTTGGTGAAAAAGTTTGCCAATTACCGATTGTGGGTCGGCACATGGTTTACAATGCGGTTGCAGCAGTTGCAGCAGTCGTATCGGTCGGAGTTTCTGTCGATCAATCGATAAAGTATCTAGATTCTTTCCCGGGCGTCGAAGGCCGAATGCAGCTGGTACCGACTGGGAAAAGTATTTATGCATTTGTCGATTATGCCCATACGCCTGATGCTTTGGAAAAAGTTTTAAATACGTTGAATGAAATTAGAAGCAGCCAGTTCGAAGGTAAACCCGCCAGTGAGATCCGTAACAAGATCATTACTGTATTTGGTTGTGGTGGAGACCGCGATAAAGGCAAACGTCCGATTATGGCGCAGATTGCGGAGAAAAATTCCGACATCGTGATCGTTACTTCTGATAATCCTCGAACCGAAAATCCCGTCGAAATAATAAATGATATAAAAAAAGGTTTTTCAGATTCTCAGAAAATTTTTACTGAAGTTGATCGCGCGATGGCGATCAAACAAGCTTTACAGAAGGCGGAACCTGGTGACGTGGTTTTAGTGGCTGGGAAAGGCCATGAAAATTATCAAATCATCGGCACTGAAAAAAGAGATTTCAGTGATTTCAAAACAATACAGGAGTATGCAAAATGAAAGCTTGTTTATTAAACACGTTGGTTCGTTCGGTCCAAGGTGATGTGGTTTCTACCGTAATGACAAGTTTTTCTAGTGTAGGGACAGACACTCGAGATGACCTTACCGATCATATTTTCTTTGCCCTGGTGGGAGATCAGTTTGATGCGCATGATTTTTTAGACCAGGCTGTGCAAAAGGGTGCTGCGTGTTTAGTTGTTCATCGGGACACCCCGGTTCTTACACGATTAGCCCCTTTGGTTACTATCATCAAAGTAAAAGATACTTTAAAAGCGCTACAGGAACTTGCTAATTATTGCCGACTCAATTCCAGCGCAACCATAGTTGGCATTACCGGTTCAAACGGAAAAACCACCAGCAAAGAGTTTGCTGCAACCCTATTATCGCAATACATGAAAACACATTTTTCCAAAGGTAGTTTTAACAATCATTGGGGCGTTCCGTTGACGCTGCTGTCGGAACCGGAAGACAGCGAAGTGACGATTGTTGAAATGGGAATGAATCACTACGGAGAATTAACTTCTTTATCGCGTATCGCTGTACCTGATATCGTTGTTTGCACAACGGTGGGTCGTGCGCATATTGAACACTTTGGTTCTATTTCGAACATTGCCAAAGCCAAAGAAGAAATTTACTTCGCGGCCCCGGACAAGGCGATTCGTATTTACAATCTGGATAATCCGGAAACGTTATTAATGTATCAAAAAGCCCTGGTCCAATATCCGAAGGCAAAACAACTGATTACTTTTTCCAAAGGTAACATGAAGGCCGATGTGATGATGCAATTAGAAAAATTGAAAATTGATGAATTAAAAATCAAAGGTATGATTGCCGGAGTAAGCGGAAATATTACAGTTCCGGTATTTGGCGCACAAAATGTAATCAATTTAATGGTGGCGGCATGTATCGGGTTAGCCGTGGGATTAAAGCCTGATCAAATTTGGGAAGGTTTGAAGAAGTGTAAGACCATTTGGGGTCGCAACCAGATGATCAAAACTGAAACCGGTGCAAAAATTTTATTTGATGGGTACAACGCAAACCCCGACAGCATGCGCGCCTTGATTGATAATGTGAATATCATCAAAACAACAGGCAAAAAAATTGGAGTCTTTGCGCAGATGTTAGAATTAGGTTCGATGTCGCCAGCTTTGCACCGGGAATTGGGTGAAAGCGTTGGGCGCGCTGGATTTTCGCAAGTTTGGTTTTATGGACAAGACTGGGAGTCCTTTGAAAAGGGCCTTATGCACGTTGGCTATCGAAGCAATGTTTTACTGACCGAAGATTTTGAAGAGCGAATTGCAGAACAAATTGCTGTCGGTTTATCGGCGGAAGATATCGTTTTGGTCAAAGGTTCGCGCGGAATGAAAATGGAAAGATTTTTGCGGTTTGTGCGGCCTTTAGGGTTTTCTGAAAAAGTCTAATAATTTCATATAGTTGTAAGTATTTACTTGCATTTGTTTTCCAGAATGTGATACATCCAATCTTCACACCCTATCGAGAGAAGAGACGATGCTGTATCAGTTGCTGTATTCTTTAGCAGATCAATTATCTGCGTTTAACGTTTTTAGATATATCACAGTGAGAACCTTTATTTCCTTCTTTACGGCATTTTTGTTGTGCTGGATGTGGGGACCTTATTTTATTCGGCGACTTAAAGAAAATCAGATCGGACAACGAATCCGTGAAGATGGCCCGCAGTCGCATCAGAAAAAAGCCGGCACCCCAACTATGGGTGGTGGATTAATTTTGATGAGCACCCTCGTGCCTTGCTTGTTATGGGTTGATATTTTAAATCCTTTTGTTTGGGGAACCCTGGCGGTTACTTGGGGATTTGGGGCCATTGGTTATATAGATGATTGGTTGAAAGTAAGTAAAAAAAATACGAAGGGCCTTTCCGGAAAAGTTCGTTTATTTTCCGAATTTTTTATTTCAGCGATGGTCGTTTTTGTCTTGATCCGTTGGTTTAATTTTTCAACCGCATTGCACGTCCCTTTCTTTAAGAATCTTTCAGTGGATTTAGGTTATGCGTATATTGCTTTTGCCTCGTTAGTAATCGTCGGCACTGCAAATGCGGTGAATTTGACCGATGGTTTGGATGGACTGGCCATCGTGCCGGTCATAATGGCGGCAGCGACTTTAGGTTTATTTGCTTACTTAGCAGGTCACTTTACTTTATCTAGTTATTTACAAATTCCGCATGTTTCCGGCGCGGGAGAATTAACACCGATTGCGGCCAGTATTGTGGCTGCCGGTCTTGGGTTTTTGTGGTTCAATACTTACCCGGCGCAAGTATTTATGGGCGACGTTGGAAGTTTAAGTTTAGGTGGGTTTTTAGGTATCATGTCCGTATTCACACATAATGAATTACTAATGATTCTTTTAGGTGGAGTTTTCGTTGTCGAAGCACTATCCGTTATCACGCAGGTGATTTCGTTTAAATTAACCGGCAAACGAATTTTTAAAATGGCACCGATTCATCATCACTTTGAGTTGAAAGGACTTTCTGAAACGAAAATTATAGTTCGTTTTTGGATCATTTCGATCTTGTTGGCCATTTTAAGTTTAAGCACTTTGAAATTAAGATAATAAAAATATTAAATAAAAAAAAGGAATAATAATGTTTACCGATGTTTCAGAATTAAAAGACAAGAAAATATTAGTGGTTGGTTTGGGTAAATCTGGGGTTTCATTAGCTCATTTTTT
>JAYVAZ010000342.1:0-3903 GCA_043750675.1 Pseudobdellovibrionaceae bacterium
AAACTCGGTTAGGTTTTTACCTAGCAGCCATTGGTTCCGCATTTGGTTTAGGAAACCTATGGCGTTTCCCTTACATCGTCGGCGAGAACGGCGGTGGAGCATTCGTTTTGCTTTATGTTTTATTGGCTTTATTGATTGGTATGCCCCTGTTGATAGGGGAGTTAATGTTGGGAAAATTGACTCGTCAAAGTATCGTTTCCGCTAGTACCAGTTTGAATCCAAAATTTAAAAAGTATTTTGCGATTATTTCCAGAAGTTCTATTGCATTAAGTCTATTTATTTTGGCCTATTATGCCGTTATTAGTGGTTGGGTTTTACATTTTTTAACCCAGTTTATAATCGGAATGTTTGATCCGGGAATTCTAAACCAAAAGGCACATATGTCCGTTCTGTCGAAAAACGGATGGCTACAAATGGCCCTGGCCAGTGTTCATTTAATGATCACCGTTGTTATTGTGCTTCGAGGTGTGCAAGAAGGTTTGGAAAAGTGGATCGGCTCGGTTATGCCGCTTTTTGGTGTTTTGCTGTTCCTACTACTTTTAAAAAGTTTATCTTTGGATACTTCGCAAGAGGCGATTCGGTTTTTATTTTATCCGGACTTTTCTAAGTTAACTTTGTCCTCGTTGGGACATGCCATTGGCCATGTCTGTTTTACTTTGTCAGTTGGATTCGGCACCATGGTAACGTTTGGTAGCTACATGGGTGATCAAGACCACGTGCCTACTGCCGGCTTCCGGGTGGCCGTTATCGATACGGTTTTGTCTTTGGTTGCGGCAAGTTTGATTTTTCCATTAGCCTTTCAGGGGATTCAATCACCAGTCACAGATCCGGCGCTGCTGTTTGAAACACTGCCGCAGTTTTTTATGAATATGAAAGTTGGCATTTATTTCGGTATTGTTTTCTTTAGTTGTCTTTACTTGGCTGCACTAGGTGCCAGTATTGGTTTGTTAGAAACAATCGTTTCTAATTTTGTGGATCGTAAAAACGCAGTTCGTTCAAATGCGGCTTGGTTATCGGGATTTATTGCTTTAGTGCTTTCAACCATTCCGGCATTATCAGGAAGTTTCTTTAAATCCGTGAAATTTTTTAATAAATCATTGTTGGAACTGCTCGATGCCATCTTGATTAACTGGTGTTTGCCTTTAATCGCCTTGGCAATGAGTTTGATGATCATCAAGGGTATTTCGTCGAAAGATCAAAAAAAGATGTTTATTGATGATAACAAGATCGAAAGCGTCATTTTATATCCGCATTGGGTAAAAGTAATGACTTGGGTAGTAACTATAGTCATCGCGATTGCGATGATTCTGCAGGTAGCTCACCTTTTCGTTTAAACGATTTTAAAGATGTAATCCTAAACTGCCAGCCAGATCACCCGTTTTCCGAGTATGAAATATTTTTTCGTAATCAGCGTCGGAAAATAAATCAATGCAGCGCCGGCGAAAACTATCCACACTTTGGGCTAATGCCTTTTGCGCTTGGTCACCGTCGATAGAGCCATCCATTAACTGTTTTGATATGCTATCTCGGACTTCAAATAAAAACTTTGCTGCCTGGATAAATTCGCTTCGGGCGGGATGGGTGGGACCAAGTTCATAGTCGAAAAGCAATGTGTTTTGTTGAATGTAAAAATCAGCTTTGCTTTGTTCGGAAGTAGAGCGTTGATTGTTTTGAAAAACTAATTCTTCAACTTCTCTGATGAAATAATCTTTATTTCGAATTCCCTCATTGTAATCAGCCTCATTTGCCCGTGTCGTATCTGAGTTTCCAGTGGTGGTCGGCTCAGATGCAATAAAGCGGTCAGACTGATCTTTTTGCATTATAGGGGAAGTTAAAACATTATCGATTTCCACCAACTTTCGTTGGTAATACATGTAAATAGTGTCTTGCGTTTTATGATCGACATTAAAAAGAAATCCCGTCACAAATATAAACAACAAAACTACGGAAAAACTACTAATGTATCGTAAATTTATATTCATATGCGCGCCTTTTAAAAATTAAGTCCTAAAATTCCCTGGAGATCATAGGTGTCTCCTTTGGGTTGGGCCGTCGATAAACTTCCATTGGAAAGAGGAATAAAGGTATTTTCGTCTCTAAAATTTACGTAGTGGTAGGTGGCTTGAACTCCAAAGTAGGCCTTCTTGCGCATTAACGGAATTTCAATTCCAGTACCGATATCTAAACCAGTTGTGGCATCTTTTCCTAAAGCATCAGAACTGGTGTTCAACGTGAAGGTACGATACACCTGAGAAAATCCACCGACAAAATAGGGATTAAGGTCAGCTAATCCGCGTGTTACATTTTGTGTATTTAAATAATATTTCAAATTTAAATGGATAAACGTTAATGAAACGTTTCCGCCTAAGGTTTCGGTAGGAGTAACTAATGAAAACTCATGGTCGCCCGTATTAAACCCTAACTGCAGTGCAAATCTAAGATCGAAGAAATAACAAATATAAATTCCGTACGTTGGCGCATTAGAATAGAGACTGGCCAATTTATCCGTAAATGATCTTAACCCCGCCACAAAACCTACGGTAAAAAAGCGTCCGTTTCGAAAAAAGTTGATATCCGCTTCTTCGTCGCTGGCTTCATCGAATTCACTATAGTCTGAAAACGGATCGTAGGATTCATCACTGCCTTCGTTCTGGGCCAATAAGTAAGAAGGTTTTTGCGAATCCTGACTTGTCTGCGGAAGTAAATAAGAAGCTTGGCCTTGCAGACTGAAACATAAAATTAAACCAAGTGTCGCCACTATAGGCGTAGACATATTAAGTTTCATTAGAACCCCTCTGTCTCATTATCAAACGAATTACCTAAAAAAAGAAGTAGAATATTCCTGTTCGCAGCGAAAAAACAGGCCCTGCACAAGTACCGATTTCTATTGATAAAACCGGCGCCTTTTATAATTATATAAAGTCTCAAGATGAGACACTCTCAAAAAAAGGAAAAAGGCGTATATGAAGAATGGGTCGATTATTTTATCTTTTATTCCGGTTCTGTTGATTGCGTCGCTTTCGATAGCGCAGTACCAAGGCCTAGGTCAGCAAAGTGTCAGCGAAGAAACCATTAAAAAATATGCACCACCAGCCTTAGAGAAAGAGTTGAGTCGGTCGATTCAAAACAAACTAGATATTCGCGCGCCATCCCTGGGGATTTTGCACCCCAATAAGAAAAGTTTATTTTTTAACTGGAAAGTATCGGGATCGCAGCAGGTTTGGCGAATCGATGGACCAAAAAGTTTTCCGGTGCAGTTAACAGCGGGGGAAGATTCAACTTATGTGGTCGGGCTTTCGCCTGATGGAAAATGGTTAGTTATTTCCCGCGACTTTGGCGGCGAAGAAAATCCCGGATTATATTTAATGAGTTCCGCAGGTGGAGCATTAATAAAAATCCAACATAAAGAAAAAGTCCAAACTAGTTTTGAATTTATTTCTACCGATTCTAAATATCTTTATTATCGTTCGAACGAGCTAGAAAATACTTCCTATGCAATCTACCGTTATGACTTAAATAATAAAACCACCGAAACTGTATTTTCACAAAAAGGCATTTGGAGTGTTGTTGATTACAAAGATGATGGGCGATTGCTATTAAGTTTGGCGATCACAAATTTGGCTTCTGAAGTTTATGAATGGAATCCTAATACCAAAGAATTAACACCAGTACTAGGGCAGAACGAAAAAGAAGAATATGATGTCAGTTTTTCGGCGAAGGACAATGAGTATCTAGTATCGACACCTAAGTTTGGTGAATACCGTCGTCTGTATCTGTATGCAGGCAAAGATTTTAAACCGCTTTCGGCAGATATTAAATATGACGTTTCCAATTATTCAATTGATAAACAAAGAAAAAATATTTACTACACGATCAATGAAGGTGGATACACCAAACTAAAAT
>JAYVAZ010000343.1:0-2303 GCA_043750675.1 Pseudobdellovibrionaceae bacterium
TCCTGATGTGACTTCTGATCCTAAAAAAGTAGAAACTTTAGCATTGTGTTCTGGAAAAGTTTATTACGATCTTCTCGAAGAAAAAGAAAAACAGAAAAATGAAAGAACAGCCCTGGTTCGTTTAGAACAAATTTATCCAACTCCGCTGAAACAATTAACTCAAGTCATTAAGTCTTATCCTAAATTAAAAAACCTAGTTTGGGTCCAAGAAGAACCCAAAAACATGGGGGCTTTCCAGCACATTTATTTTAAGTTAGCGGAAATGATGGCTCGCGAAGGTATGGGCAATATGGGTTTACATTATGTTGGACGCAGCGAAAGATCTTCGCCGGCGACGGGATCTATTTACCGTCACAAAACCGAGCAAAGCGAACTGGTTGGGAACTGTTTTAAAATTTAATTTTTTTATAGATAAGGAATTCCTATGAAATACGAAGTCAAAGTACCCGCGGTCGGAGAATCAATTACCGAAGCCACAATTGGATCTTGGGTTAAAAAGAATGGCCAAGCCGTAAAACGTAACGACGTTTTGATGTTATTGGAAACCGATAAAGCCAGTGTTGAAGTTGTTGCCGAACAAGACGGCGTTCTTACCGTAAGTGCCCAAGAAGGAAGTACGATCCCGATTGGATCTGTTGTTGCGATTATCGACAGCGAAGGCAAAGCCTCTACTGCAGCAACAACCAGTGCATCGCCTGCGGCCTCACCCACTTTTACGCCAGCTGCCGCGACTATTCCGACCGCTTCAAATGGGAAACCGCTGGCGCCTCCAGTTACAGAGGGAAATATTCACGCCGATTTAAAAAACCACCTAAGCCCAGCTGTACAAAAAGTCGTTACCGAAAAAAATCTGGATCCTCAACAGATTCAGGGAACCGGACGTGATGGCCGTTTAACCAAAGCCGATGTAACGACAGCGTCAGCCGGAGGTGGAATGATGACTCAGCCGACCAGTACTCCTAAACCGGCTCCGCAAACTCCGCTTGCGACAAAACCCGTTGCGATCGTAAACAAAAGTACCAAACAAGGTGATATCACACGAATGCCAATGACGACGATTCGTAAAAAAATCGCCGAAAAATTAGTACAGTCGCAACAGACAACTGCAACACTAACTACTTTTAATGAAGTAGATATGACAAAAATTATTGAGATGCGAACAAAGTACAAAGACAAGTTCAAAGAAAAATACGGAGTTAATTTAGGCTTTATGGGATTTTTCGTAAAAGCCAGCATCGAAGCACTACGAGCTTGGCCGGCGGTTAACTCTACAATTGATGGTACGGATTTACTTTACAAAAACTTTTATAATATTGGTGTCGCCGTAGGAACTGACAAAGGCTTGATTGTTCCGGTAATTAAAGATGCTGATGCCATGTCCATTGCCCAGGTTGAATTATCCATCCGCGATTTCGCAGCCAAGGCCCGTGATGGAAAAATTTCTTTTGATGACTTAAGTGGTGGAACTTTCACAATTTCAAACGGCGGTGTTTACGGATCTTTAATGTCGACTCCGATCCTGAATCCACCGCAAAGTGGAATTTTAGGAATGCATAAAATGCAAGAGCGCCCAATGGTGATCGATGGTAAAATTGAAGTTCGCACAATGATGTATCTGGCATTGTCATACGATCACCGAGTGATCGATGGAAAAGAAGCTGTTAGTTTCTTAGTAAAAATTAAAGAAGGCATCGAAGATCCTGAAAGATTACTAATAGAAGTATAGAGGTTTTATTTATGTATGATTTAGTTATTATTGGATCCGGCCCTGGTGGATACGTCTGTGCTATTCGTGCTGCCCAGTTAGGATTAAAAACCGCCGTCATTGAAAAAGAGGCTGCTTTCGGCGGAACTTGTTTAAACGTAGGCTGTATTCCTTCAAAAGCCCTTCTGGAAAGTTCCGAACTTCTTTACGCAACGAAAACTCATTCTAAAAGTCATGGCATCAAACTAGGTTCGGTAGAATTAGATCTACCAACGATGATGTCTAGAAAAGACAAAATCGTCAAAGACCTGACCCAAGGAGTGGCCTTTTTATTTAAGAAAAATAAAATTGATGCTTACAAAGGCTTCGGCCAAATTGTCAAACAAGGTTTAGTGACGGTTACTGCTGCCGACGGCAGTAAACAACAACTAGAAACTAAAAATATTATTATTGCTACCGGCAGTGCTCCTATCGAATTGCCTTTTTTAAAGTTCACTGAAAAAAGAATTGTTAATTCCACTGGTGCTTTAGCTTTGGAAAATGTACCTGAACATTTGATCGTTGTTGGCGGTGGCGTGATCGGACTGGAACTAGGTTC
>JAYVAZ010000344.1:0-8197 GCA_043750675.1 Pseudobdellovibrionaceae bacterium
CACCTATCGATTTTTGCGGATATCGTTCCGAATTGTGAAAGGTTAACCAACAAGCAGCAGCTTGCCCATGCACATTGAAATACATATTTCGGAAAGGTGCTTGGCATATTTTTGATTTATCTAAAACCAAACGACTTTCGTTATATTTTTCTAAGTTTTTAGCAAATAGCATAGATTCGCTTGAAATCATGGCTATTTATATAGTCTAATTTTTCAGAAAACAATATGATTATTAAACTAAGGCGCAATATGAAAGATCCAAACCGAAATATACTTTTTTCGATTTTTTCGATAACCTTGGGCATTATTTTTAGCATAGGTTTGATTGCGACTACGGAAGTTTTTTTCCAACTGAATTCACGCTTTCATTGGCTCGACCAGCCTCCCGAAAAAAGTTTCGGCAATGACGATCCAAAGTATTTGCCTGCCGAAATTGATATTTCTCCCTTTAAAAATTTAACACCTTACGAGAGCGTCTCCGACTATTCAGAGCCAGACAATTATGAAGACACCTACAGATTTAAAGATTGTTTGGAACCCAGGCTTCAGCTGAAGCCTTACTGGTTCGGTGCACCCAATTGTAATGCCCGAATGATAATGAAAAAGCGCAGAACCGGTCGAGTAGTGTACGACGTTTATTACAACTATTACCAATATGGTCTTAGAAAAATCCCTTCGGCAAATACTAAGTCAGATGCTTTTTTACTATTTTTAGGTTGCTCGTACACTCTCGGAGAAGGCGTAGATGGCGAATTCACTTTTCCGAACCAGTTGACCAAAAAATTAGGGTCTTTTAATGCTTTTAATTTGGGAATGGTTGCCTATGGACCCAATCATATTGACCAATTACTAAATAAAGATCGAAGTTCAGATATTCGTTTGCAAGCCATCCATGGGAATAAAGGTATCGCTATATATACTTTTCTTGATGACCATATTCGCAGAGCAATCAGTACACTAAGTTGGCACAGAGATTATAAGGCCGCAGCCTTTGCCCCCTATTTTCGGTTAGAAAACAGTCGTCTTGTACAAGAAGACCTCTTTTTTAAATCTCGCCCTTTCCGTACTAAACTTTTTGATTTTTTAGGAAACAGTGAGTTGCTTAATTTTTTCCGAATCGAATGGCCCGTAATTGGTGAAGACGAATTGAAACTATTTACTGCTATCATAGTTGACATTAAAAGTAGGCTAGAAACGGAATACAAGATAAAGAAATTCATTTTTTCTTTTTTTCCTACCAATGCCAGATATGTGAAGCAACTAAAACCTTTATTGGAAAAACAGGGGATCGAAGTTTTTGATTTTTCTAACGTAGATGCTTTGGGCCTTATGCACGAGCGATTTTTTCTGTTTGGTAACGGGCACCCATCGCCCGAAGGATACCAGTTTTACTCAGAACTGGTAGCTAACGAAATTAAAAGCAGGGGGCTTCTGTCTTATCTGAAGTAATTAGAAATAGAAAAGTGCGCCGGCGCCACCAGTAGGAATAGGCGAAGGATCATTAAAATTCATCAAAACATCGATCTCTGCATAAACTGAAAAACCAGTGTAGGCACTACGCAGCTGATGAAACTGCATCCCCACCGCTGGAACGAAAAAGTCTTCTGCAAATTTTCCAGAGGACATTTCGCTGTTCGAAAGAAAATGGTTTGATAAAAAAGAAGGCGTCGTTTTATAGAAGGTTTTGCCCTGTTGCGAACTATACCAATGCGACCAGCCTAATTTTGTATATAAAGCCAATGCATTTCCAGTCCACAATTTTTTATGCGACAAAGTGAACGAATTAAAACCCGCACCACTGCCGTACTCCAATAGCGCGGATAAATCGTCAGAAAAATTTAAATCAATGGCTAATCCATAAACAGCGGCAGCGCCCGACACAGCCAAACCAACTCCAACTCGGCGATCAGCCCTTAAATCAAAAGAGTTTTCATAAGATTTTGTAAGTGAATTAAGTTTCATAGAATTTTGCGGTGAACTTTCATTCGTACCACTTGAAAACCAACTAGAGGCCTCATCAACAAAAGACTTTGCAGTGGTCGGGGTCTTTTTTGGATTGGCAGGATCCTCGATCAAAACCGCCTGTGCCCTAACCAATTGCGAAAAAACTAAAATTAAAAAAAAGGAAGCGAATGATTTAAACACGGTATGAACTCCTAAAACATTTTGGCTTTTATGCCCTCTTGCTGAAAGAACTTTTTAATAGCTGGGCCATCTAGGTCCTCTAATCTAAACAATAACTTATGAACTAGTTCGAAAGAATCTTCAGCCTTCTTAGTGCGGAGCTGATCTGTTAGGTAAGCCAAGTTATCACTGACCTTAACTGCGTTATCCACGAGTCTTTCGATATCTTTATTTTTGCTGGTCTTTTCTAACAGAGTTAACGTTTTATTAAAATTAGTGGTTAATTTATCTAGCTGGGTAATTACATTGGTAACCGAACCTTCATTCTTGTTAACCATTTCAATAATTTTTCCTGCCAATCCGTAACTTTGGGAAATTAACTGGTCTATGCGAGGAGGATCTTCACCGCGAACGACGTCTCCTGGTTTTAGTTCAGGTTCCGTCATATTACCAGGAGAAATTTCTAAAAACTTTTCGCCAATAACCCCAGCCAAATTAATAAAGTATTTGGAATCCTTTCTTAAAGATGACCACGCTGATTTATCAACGGAAATAATGACTTTTAATTTTACTTCTTCGCCGGTTGCCGATCTATACGAAGGATCAAATAAAATCTTTTTTACTTTTCCAACCTTTATACCCATTACTCGAACGGGAGAACCATCTTCTAAACCACCGGCGTAATTATACATTACAGTCAGCTCATTAGAATTTGAAAAGGGGTTGATTACTCCTAAGACAAAGGCAAATCCAATTACCAAAGCAATACTTACTAAAAATAAAATGCCGACTTTAAATTCTGATTTCATTAATAAATTCCCTCAACACTTAGTATAAGTGACTAAAGACGTAAGACAATAAAAAATCGCTTACTATGATTAAAACGCTAGAAACAACTACGCTATTTGTAGTCGCCATTCCCACACCCTCTGCTCCGGCTTTACATCTAAAACCAAAATAGCAGCTGACCAATGGGATAATTGCGCCAAAACAAGCGCCTTTGATCATGGAAAAAATAAGATCCTTAAAGTCTACGAAGCGGCTCATTGCGGTTACGAACATCGATGGCGTAAAACCTAAATAGATATCGCTAACTATCATAGAACAATAAATACACACAATATTTGCAATCACCGTAAGGGCCACCGTTGCCAAAACACTAGCAATAAGTCTTGGAATTAAAAGAAATTCAACCGGATTGATTCCCAACATTTTAAGAGCGTCATTTTGTTCGGTGATTTGCATAGTGCCCACTTCGGCGGCAATACCGGCACCCACGCGTGAGGTTAACAGTAAGGCCGTTACTACCGCACCTAATTCGCGCAGAATTAACATAGTCGCGAAACCGGGAACCATTGAGTCGTTTTGAATAACCAATTTCATATGGAAAGAACTTTCCAAAATGGTTACTAACGCAGAAAAGCAAACGCAAAAAACAATAATAAATAAGCTGCCATTTCCAATGAAATGAACCTGCTTAATAATTTCTTTGCCTCTCAATAAAACCAAAAAATCCCCTTTAACTAATTACCATATGAAGAACTATTTCTCCCAAGAAACTAGTCAACCAATCTATCAGTACAATACAAATCATAGTGCTAACCGCAGTCTTGACTACTGATAACCCCACTCCCTTCGCACCACCGGTTGTGGTGTAACCTTTGTAGGTACAAACCATTGCCAATACCATTGCAAAACTAAAACATTTTAAAATTCCACTTCCTATAGATGGCAAGGTCACGATCGTGGGAATATGACGCAAATATTCTTCAACATTCACCCCGGCAATAACTTGGCCCATTAGCATTCCACCCAGAATCGACATCAATAGACCGGCTGTTAACAGAAAAAAACTGGAGATTATAATTCCTAAAAATCGAGGCAAAATAATATCTTTGATTGGATCTGCTCCCAGGCATCGGATGGCATCAATCTGTTCGGTCACCTTCATTGTTCCCAATTCTGCCGAGGTAAAGGCTCCGACTTTTCCGGATAGCATAAATGCAATTAGCAAAGGTCCGACTTCCCTTATCGTACCGGAAGTTGCCAGGCCACCTAAATATCCTAAGGCCCCAAACTCTTTCATCTGCATCGTAAATTGAACAGTCATTATGGCCCCAACAAAGAATCCGGACATTGCTGTGGTCGGCATACTTTGAATGGTTACTTTCCAAACTTGTTCGAAAACTTCTTCACGTTTGCAAGGGGTTTTTATGAGCGTCTTCATAATCTGAATAAAAAATAATAGCGTTGCACCGATTTCTTTTACAATATTTTCAGCGGTGGTAAGGATTGAACTAGGTGAATTCACAGATTTTTCTCCTGCATTAAAGTTAATGCTTCGGAAAGGAAATCTTTTACCAAAGGTATTTGGGATTTTTTTAATTTTTCGACGTTGCCGCTTTCGACGATATTCCCTTGATCCAGTACAATAATTCGGTCAGCAATTTCCAATGCACATTGCATATCGTGACTAACAACTACAGACGTGGTTTTAAGAGTACGCGATAAATCTAGAATCAATTTATTGATCGCTTGAGTTGTCACTGGATCCAGTCCCGTTGTCGGTTCATCAAACAATAATATTCTCGGTTCAATAGCAATTGTACGCGCAAGACTCACGCGTTTTTGCATTCCATAAGATATTTCGGCCGTTCGTTTTTGTTCGATTCCGACTAGGCCCACTAAATTCAAAGCGCGAGTGACTTTCTGAATAATTACATCTTCGGTAAAATGAAAATGCCTCCGCAACCCAAAGGCCACGTTTTCGAAAACCGAAAGGGAGTCAAACAAAGCCGGCTGTTGGAAAACCATCCCGCATTTTTTTCGCACGGCCATGTATTGTTCCTCGGAAAATCGACTGACTTCTTCGCCGTCTATCCAAATTTCGCCCGAATCTCGCTGCATCACCCCGACTAGGTTTTTTAGCAATACAGACTTTCCTGTTCCTGAAGTTCCCAGGATAAAAAGAATTTCGCCTTCGTTAATTTTAAAACTAAGGCCTTTCAAAATGGTTCTTTCACCAAATGATTTAATAATGTTTTTAAATTCAATCATGTTGCCAAACCCTGAACAACATTGGATCCAACCAGTGGACCCTCTAAGAGGCCGCGCACGAACTGGTGAATTCGCGGATCCTTATGTTCCAAAGTTTGCTTTTTGTTTCCAGCGATAATAACTTCTCCATCTACCACCATCAGAATTCGGTCGGCCAATTGATAGGCGCGATTCATGTCATTAGTCACAGCAACCACGGTAGACTGAGACTGTTTTTGCAAATTAATAATCAATTCGATGATTTTACGACTGGTAATTGGATCCAATCCTGCGGTTGGATCATCATAAAAAATAATTTTTGGATTTAGGGCTAAGGCTCTAGCAATACCTAGTCTTTTTTGCATTCCTCCGCTGATTTCATCTGGATACAATTTGTAGGTGTGAGACAACCCTACTGCGTTTAAAAAAAACTGCACTTTTTCTTCGATTTCATTGGCCGAAAGCCGAGTTGTTTCCTGCAAAGGAAAGGCAATATTTTCGGCGCAAGTTAAAGAGTCAAATAATGCATTTTTTTGAAAAAGCATTCCCATATTTCTGACCAACTCGTGCCGTCTTGCGGCAGAAGCAGAATGGAAGTTCTCGCCTGAACAACTGAAGGTACCTTCGTTAGGCCTGATAAGACCTGCTAAGGTTTTAAGCAAAACGCTTTTGCCCTGACCACTAGGTCCAACCACGACAACTTTTTCGCCAGCAAAAATTTCGACGTTAATTCCCTTTAAGATTTTTTCACTGCCCAGTTGCACAGTGACCTTTTCCAGACTCAACGTCGGTAACGCCATGCTAATCCTTGTGTATGTATATGATTTAAGATTAAATAGTTCGTTACGCGCAAGCACTATCTCACGTATTTACTAAATATTAATTATTTTGACTTATTTTTGGTCATTGAAAAGGAGAACTTATGGCCCACAAAAGAAAAAAAATTTCCGTTATCGGAGCTGGATTTGTCGGATCAACCTGTGCACATTGGGCAGCAACCAAAGAACTTGGTGATGTTGTATTGTTGGATATCAATGAAGGTGCAGCCAAAGGTAAAGCTTTGGATCTTTTTGAATCTTCGCCTGTAGAACAATTTGATTCTCGAGTAACTGGAACTGCAGACTACAAAGACATTGCAGATTCTGATGTTGTCATCGTTACCGCTGGTATCCCAAGAAAACCGGGAATGAGTCGTGATGATTTATTAGCTACGAATGCAAAAATCGTTAAAGCTTGTTGTGAAGGTATTAAACAATACGCACCTAATTGCGTAGTGATTATCGTTTCAAATCCTTTAGATGCAATGGCTTTTGTGGCCAAACAAGTAACGGGATTCCCACGTGAAAGAATTATTGGTATGGCTGGTGTTCTTGATGGGGCCAGATTTCGTTCTTTTATTGCTGAGGCCTGCGACGTTTCAGTAAAAGACGTTCAAGCATTCACCTTAGGTGGACATGGCGACACTATGGTACCAATGCCAAGACATTGTTCCGTTGGTGGAGTTCCATTAACTGAAATGCTGTCTGCAGATAAAATCGATGCTTTAGTTCAACGCGCGGTTAACGGCGGAGCAGAGATTGTTAAATTACTTCAAACTGGTTCTGCATACTATGCTCCTTCGGCATCAGCAGTTCAAATGGCGGAAGCTATTTTGAAAGATCAAAAAAGAATTCTTCCTTGTGCTGTTGAATTAAATGGCGAATACGGAATGAAGGGACTTTTCATCGGTGTACTTTGTAAACTGGGTGGCAAAGGTATGGAGTCTGTTGTTGAAGTAAAATTGAATGAAACCGAAAAAGCTGGTTTGGAAAAATCAGGCAAAGCAGTTAGAGAGCTTGTTGAAGCTTTAGGAAAATTACAGTACTAACTATTTTAATCTCGCACCTGCGTACGGTGCACTACGGAGAAATTGCGAATGAACATTCATGAGTATCAGGCCAAAGAGGTCTTAAGAAAATACGGAGTGGCCACTCTAAAAGGAAAAGTGGCTTTCACTGCTGATGAAGCCGTGAAGGCAGCTAAAGATATTGGCGGTTCGGTTTGGGTGGTTAAGGCCCAAATTCACGCTGGCGGCCGCGGAAAAGGTGGCGGTGTAAAAGTCGCCAAATCTTTAGACGAGGTAAAAGAACTTTCCAGTAAAATTTTAGGAATGACTTTGGTGACTCATCAAACCGGTCCTGAAGGCAAAAAAGTTGGTAAGGTTTTTATCGAGCAAGGCTGTAATATCGAAAAGGAATATTACGTGGCTTGTTTGGTCGATCGGGCAACAAGTCGAGTAACTATGATGGCTTCTAGCGAAGGCGGCATGGATATCGAAGAAGTCGCTGCTCATAATCCCAACGCTATTTTGAAGGTAGATATTGATCCAGCCACTGGGCTAATTCCTTTCCAGGCGCGTGAATTGGCTTTTGCTATTGGGGTGCCCGCTGAAAGTGTAAATAAAGCCGTTAGTTTCATGATGGGTTTGTATAAAGGGTTTGTTGAATGCGATTGTTCAATTGCTGAAATCAACCCACTGGTACTTACTAAAGAAGGCGACATTATTTGCCTGGATGCAAAAATGAATTTTGATTCGAATGCGCTTTATCGCCATAAAGATATTTTGGAATATCGTGATCTGGCGGAAGAGGAAGCTTCGGAAATTGAAGCCTCTAATTACGACCTGGCCTTTATCAAATTAGATGGAAATATCGGTTGTCTGGTTAACGGCGCTGGTTTAGCAATGGCGACCTTGGATATCATTAAACTTCAAGGCGAAGCCCCGGCTAACTTTTTGGACGTTGGCGGCGGCGCAAACAAAGAAAAAGTAACAGCCGCTTTCAAAATTATTTTAAAAGATCCGAACGTAAAAGGAATCTTGGTAAATATTTTTGGTGGAATCATGAAATGTGACATTATCGCCGAAGGTGTTATTGCGGCTTCCAAAGAGTTAGGACTAAAAGTTCCATTGGTTGTTCGATTAGAAGGAACCAATGTGGAATTGGGCAAAAAAATGCTTAAAGATAGCGGACTAAATATCACCCCTGCAGATGATTTG
>JAYVAZ010000345.1:0-1553 GCA_043750675.1 Pseudobdellovibrionaceae bacterium
CATAGACCAAGGGAGTCCAAAAACAAGGGTAAATCCGAAAATTCCAGGTAGAATGTAAAACCATTGAAAACTAAAGTTTTGGAGTTTAGGACTGAAAAATTCAGGGACAAGGTCCGTAGAATACTTAGCAAAGTAGAAAAAGAAAAGACTAAAAACGAAAAATATCACCGCGTTAATGAGAACGGCCGTGGCTAATCCGTAGGGTTCAGCCATTTGTCGATTAATTGTGCTTTGTAAAAGGACACCAGCGCCTAAAGCGATTGGAATAAGGAATTCAATTTTCACCATAGTAAGAAAATACAGAACTCTTTGTTGTCTAGCAAGCATGTACTTGCTAAGGTAGGCGCATCTTTATGAACAAGCCTACAGACTCAAATAAGATGACTTACCAGAACTCCGGAGTAGATGTCGTTGCCGGCGATGCTTTGGTTGATTGGTTAAGTTCAGAAGACAAACCTAAGATGCCTCATCAAGACCGAGTGGTATCGGGAATCGGTGGGTTTGCTAGTCTGTTTAACTTCCAATTTCCTGAAATGAAAAAGCCAACTTTAATTACCTGTACTGACGGGGTTGGTACGAAAGTAAAACTGGCTTCACAATTTAACGATTACTCTACGGTCGGCCAAGATTTAGTTGCGATGTGCGTGAACGATTTGGTTTGTACCGGGGGCCAGCCGTTATTATTTTTAGATTATTATGCTACTTCAAAATTAGATTTAAATAGTGCCCAGCAGTTTTTAAATTCAGTTCGCAAGGCTTGCATTGAATCCGACTGCAACCTAGTGGGCGGCGAAACGGCAGAAATGCCCGGAGTTTATCACGGAAATGATTTTGATTGCGCCGGTTTTGCAGTGGGTGTTGTTGATCAAGACAAAGTCCTAGGTCCGCACAAAGTTTCTGATGGTGATGTTTTAATTGGGGTGGGTAGTTCGGGTTTTCATTCAAATGGCTTTTCATTAATTCGAAGATTGTTTGAAAAGGACAGTAGCGCCTATAAAAAATGGCTTTTGGAGCCAACCAGACTTTATGTTGGAATGATGAAAAAATTAACTAGTCAGTTCGATATCAAGGCGGCGGCCCATATTACGGGTGGTGGCATCGACAATATTCCGCGTGTAATTCCTAACGGCAAGAGCTTAAGAATTAATTCTTGGAATTTTACTGAACCTTTTATTGAAGCGCAAAAACGTTCAAAATTATCTGATTTAGAAATGATGAAAACCTTTAATTGTGGAATCGGATTTGTGGTCATTGTAAGATCCGAAGACGAAGCTAGGGTTACCACTGAAATTAAAGGGTTTGGTTATGCCGCCCAAAGAATTGGTTTAGTGGTGTCGGAAAACTACGGGGAAGATCGGTATAAGGTTTTCAAAGACGGAGTCGCCTTGTGAGTCAGGCTTGGGCTGTGTTTATCTCAGGCAGAGGCTCGAACTTACAAACCTTGTTTAGCGTGCAGAATCTAAAAAAAATTAAACTAGTTATTAGTAATAAAAAAGATGCTGTAGGCGTTCGCAAAGCCCGCCGCTTTGGCATCCCTGTGATTTTTATGAATC
>JAYVAZ010000346.1:0-3802 GCA_043750675.1 Pseudobdellovibrionaceae bacterium
TTTATCGAGCCATTGTTAAAAGTATTGTTTCGCCTATTGAAGTTGGTGCCCAGTTGATAGTCGAAGATTGGCCGCTAATTAATATGTTAGAGGGGAAACCGGGACCAGCGGTAGATGCTGATGTTATCGGCGGTCAGTTTGATTTTGATCGTACCTTATATGGAGCGGGCTCTATTATTTATTTAAATCAAGGATCCAAAGCCGGGTTATCAGAAGGGCAGACTTTACCAGTGTATCGCCTTCAAAAATTGAGGAATTCGGACACTCTAGAAAAAATCAATCGTCGTTATATAGGTAAAATCAAAGTGGTCAAAACTTCTGAGGACTTTGCGACCGCCTTGGTGCTGAATGCCAGCGAAGAAATTGAAACCGGTGATAAAACAATTAAAACCAGCGTAAAGAAGTAGATCGTTCGCTTTACGTTTTGAATAAGTAATCAGCAGCAAATAGATTGAAAACACCATACCCGTTTGTTTGCATAGTTTTCATTTATGAATGACGAAATATTATTAGCGTGGCTATTTCAAAAGACTTACCGATTTAATCTGCTGGAATTTGAAGCCGCGATAAAACTGAAGATAAATTATGAAAACCTCGACTGGAAAAAAATCCACCAGCAAAACGCTTTTTTAGACCGGTTCACTGACAAAGAAAAAAACGAAATCAAATTTGAAATTGATAAACAGCGGCAGTTAGGTGTTCTTTTCACCTATCCGACTCATATCCATTATCCGCCGGCCTTCGCTAATCTTGTGAAGCCTCCACTATTGCTGTCCTTTAAAGGCTCACCGGTGTGGCTAAATCATGACTTCCTTTCGGTAGTTGGCTCTAGGAATCCCAGTTCTTCTTCTATTCAGTGGATGGAAGTTCATCTTAGTCAGATTCTGCGCACTCATAACATTGGGTTGGCCAGTGGAGGCGCGCACGGAATCGACCAAAAGGCTCATCTGCTATGTTTGTTTAATAAAAGACCCACCATCGTGTTTGCGCCGTCGGGAGTCAGTGAATTATACCCAAAGACCCTTTCTTTTTTTGCCGAACAAATTTTAGAACAGGGCGGAGCCATCATCAGTGAGTATTCTCCGACTGAAAAAATGCAAAAGGGCTTTTTTGTGCAAAGAAATCGATTGATATCAGGAATTTCCAAAGCGGTTTTGTTAGTCGAAGCTGGCAGAAGGAGTGGAACAATGATCACCGCCAACTACGCAATCGAACAAAGTAAGCCATTATGGGTAATTCCCAGTCATCCGTTTGATACCAAAAGCTTGGGTGGGTTGGATTTACTGCAGGAGGGAGCCACTATGGTGCGAGATGCTGAAGATTTGAACCTATTTATTGGGACCGAATTTTAGATTTTCAAAAGTGGTATAGTGCCTGTAGTGCTAATTGCATGAGCAGGGCACTATAGGTAGTGACGATTTTAACTGGCTGGTTTTTCTTATAAATAATGAAAAATAATGAAAATTTTTTTTGAACTTTAGACCAAAGTTCGATTAGACTTATATTTAAGGGAGGGGCGATGTGGTCAAGGATGACCATGGTAGTAGGATGCTGCTGCATCGTCTCGTTTTTCTAATTCCACTGTTTCCGAAATAATCTTACCGCAATCACAAAAAATAAAATGTTAGGAAGCCAGATCGCCAAAGCAATCGGTGCATTTCCACTTCGTGCCAGTCCTTCTGCGGTAACATAAATAACCCAATAAGATATGACTGTAAGTAATGATAAAACTAAACCATTATTTTTTTGATTTCGTCTATTTGTTTCGGTTCCTAATCCCACCCCTAAAAAAGCAAAAACTATACAAAGTACAGTTACGGCCCAACGTTTATGGAATTCGGTTTGAAAAGTTCGAATTTCAGCTTCAGGTAATTTAGGATTTTTTAGAAAATCTTGGACCTCTTCAATTGTGAAGGACTGTGGTGATTTGTCTTTTTCTTGGGTGGTGGCTGGATCAAATAGATGAATGTCTAAAGTATTAAATTTAATTTTAGTATGGGTTTCACTTTTCTTATGAACGTCGCCCTGGAACAACGTCAATTTGGCCTCTTGCCCGGTTTGATCTTGGCCCTGACTAATAAGTCCTTTTTTAGCAATGATCGTTAACGGCGAGGCCGTATCGCGTTCGTCGTAGATAAAAACTTTACTTAAGTTTCCTGTTTTTGTATCTACTGCGTTGGCGTAAATAACTAAGTCGAAAAAACCTTCCGAAAAAGTTCCTTCTTTTAAACTGGCGCTGGCTTTGGTTTGGCTGAGTTTATTGATAATTACTTCAAATTTTCGGTTCCCCCAAGGTGCCACATGGAAAGAAGTTTTCGCCGATATAAACGCCACAAGGAGCCCCAGCATGATTGCAGGAATCGCCAGGGAAATCATACTCAAGCCGCTGGCTTTGAACGCCACAATTTCAGAATCAGCACTCATTCGGCCATAGGTCATCAGCACCGAAAATAATAAACTCATCGGGAACAATGCGGGCAAGAAACTGACTGTTAAATACAGTGCGATTTCCAAAACAGTTTTTATACTTACGCCATGAACTAAAACGAATTCAGTCAGTCTTAGGGCCTGAAACATAAGAAGAATAAAGACGAACACAAACAGCCCTAGGATAAACGAGGGGAGCATTTCAAAAAATATGTATTGCGTTGCTTTTCGCGCAAATATCAGTCGCATGTTTTTTTATTTTAAGTGAAAATAGTGAAATGAAAAAGGTTCTTTTGGTCTATGATGACTATAATCAGCTAACTTTAACAGAAACCTACTTAAAAAAGATAGGCTTTGACACAGTTGGGGTTTCCAACGAGTCCAAAATCAACGATCAACTGCTTAGTTTTAATCCAGATATTGTTATTGCCAACGGCCAGACCAAACAAGTCACTTCACAGTCGGTGGGCCAGAAACTAAAAGAAAATCATAAATTTCATGGAAAAGTGATTTTGGTTTTACCGAAGGATTTAAAATTATCTCCTGGGGAAATGATCAAATTAAAAATGGATTCCACTTTGTCTTTGCCCGTTGATCCTGTAAAGCTAGTGACGGCGGTCTCGAAGTTAAGTGATTTAGATGCTAATTTAATGGTTGAGAAACTAAAAAAAGCGCAGTTTGGCGACCCAAAAATCGTTGAACTGATGCGGGCTTCTTTTTCCTCGATTACTGCACCGGAGAAGTCTCAAGCTGGGAAATATGATCAATTCATCGACAAAACCATAGATACCAAAAGCACGACTTTGCAACGCACAAAGGTCAAAGACAAGCTAGCAGATATGAAAAAAGATTGGAATATTAAATACTTACAGCAGATCGATGACTTAAAAAGACAGTTTGCAAACGCTTTGTTTAAAAAAGATAAAAGATAGAGATAAATCTGCTTTAAATGGTATTGTCATTTTTCAAAAAAGATCCATATTTAGAATATCATTATTTGAGGAGGTTCCCATGGGACAATATACTAAGCCTGTTACTGACGATTCTTTTGATTCTGACGTTGTGAAATCTAATATTCCAGTATTGGTGGATTTTTGGGCTGAGTGGTGTGGACCATGCAAAGCTTTAGGTCCTAAGTTAGAAGAGATTGCCCAAGAGATGGAAGGCAAAATCAAAGTTCTAAAAATGGATAACGATGCACATCAAATGTTAGCAGGAAAGTTTAACGTTAGAAGTATTCCGACTATGATCATGTTCAAAGACGGAAACGCAGTTGGACAAATTATGGGAAATCATCCTAAAGATTCTATTGTAGAATTCATTACAAAAAATATGTAATCTGCGAGTAGATTTTTCTGAAATTGAAATAAAATTT
>JAYVAZ010000347.1:0-3518 GCA_043750675.1 Pseudobdellovibrionaceae bacterium
CACGACAACTACCCTGAAACAGGGGGCTGCTGTGGGTTGAATGAGAAGGCCTCTGCGTTGTTGAAGCCCCAATGCATGAGTGCGAAGGTGGCACTAGAAATAACGGACGCCGAAAGATACGCAATCCAATTTTTTCTTAGCCATGGAGTCAAGAGGTTACGCGAGAACAGTTCTTCAAAAATAGGCGATACAATACCACAAAAAATGAGCCACTCGCCGTACCATTTATCATGAAAGGGAATTGCCGAAAAGGCGGCCAAATACGCAGCAATGAGATAATATCGTGGCTTTCCAAGGAGAAATTTTAACTTGAATATGCCTATTGAAATCCGCTGCTCCTGCTCCAGGCCTTGCCTCAAAAGCCAAATCCAAAACGGAATAGCCGCAAACATTTGCAAAAGCCACAGTCCCATCCACAATGGAACTGAACCAAGAGCGGCAATTGGTAAATTCGGTTTAAGAATTGAAAAAATAAGATAGCTGATGACTCCCCAACCAATGGGAACAAAAAGCGCGACGATATGATTTTTGTTTGCGGATTGCTGCATGACATTTCTAATCACTTGAGGGGACTTCGGTCAGCAAAGGAATGATTTAAGTTCGTTAGTTGACCAAGGTAGTCACCTGTATCTAACAAAAGTCAGAACTAAATTGAGCCAAGTAATATATCTTAAAGTTTGAGAAAGAGGATAAAGATCAATTCATCGCGGAAATTTTCTTAGTTGGTGCTTCTTCGAATCACTGGCGAAAATTCCCGCTTTTACAGTTCCTTCCCTCCGGTATAATAAAATTGCGGCAGTTTTCTTTGTTGGACCCATTGCATGTATCCGGCGAAAACTTCCGCTTTGTTCACAGTCGCAGGCGCTCCGCGGCTCCTGTCTCATGCCTCGCCTGCGCTCGGCTGCACTTAAATGCCTCGCAATTTAGAACATCTAGACTTAGGTATTAACTACTCGATAGACCATACGAAAATTGTGGAAAATTCCGATAAACATTTAGATGAAATGGTTCATTTTGTTAATCTTTTTTATATGGTCGCATTTTGCAAACTCGGCAGAAAAAAGTTGTGGATTAAAGCAGTCTTCTTCAATGCAAAGACGATACTTGACTAAACTTTTTTCGAGCAACAATTCCAATCTTTGTGATCCAATGAAAGTTGGACAAATTAAAGATTTTAATGTTGATAGCGATCAAAGCCCAACAACGGTGGAAAGTAGATATAGATTACAAAGAACGTCTACAAACGAATATAGGATTTCTTTTAATATCGACTTCTATGAAGAAAACGATAGTGATCTCGATAGCAAAACGACCTACCGCAACGATGCTTACCGGTATGTTTGGAGAAGGCTTGCAAATGAATGCCTTCAGCGGTTAGGCGACTCGGTAAGGGGCCCAAATGGGGAAATTTTAAAGATGAATGTCGTCACCGAGGACAAAGGAAGTAAAGTTCCGAAAACCGAAATTCAGTTGAATTCTGAGGATCAAAGAGCTCACTCTCACGCCTGGAGTAAAAATATGGATTGCGCAACCATTACCCATGAATTGCTTCATTTGGCAGGTCTTGTAGATGAATACAAAGAAACTGAATCTGGCTACATAAAGATTAAGAAGAAAGACAAAGAGGTATTTGTATGGAGAAAAAAGGGCGCCGAATTTCCGGGATATGATTGCAGAAAAATTGCCACCGAATCAAATATAATGTCATCGGAATCCGAACACTGGAACAACGTGTTTGGTCTACAGCCGAAATGGAATCACAAGGTTCAATTTTGCGAATGCGAAAGTGAAGCTGCATGTAAAACCTATTTTGATTCCAAAAAAGAACTTTACGATGAAATTATGAGCTTAGATTCTTCAGAGAAGGACTTGATTGCAAAAAAGGAAGCTGAATATAACAAAGTACTTAACACTTGCCCAGTAGGTTTTTCGATCAATCAAAACCTAACTTTTAACTTCCAGAGCAATTCTGATGAAGCAGCAATTATAGGCTTCAACGACAATAAAAATCAAATAGAAATTACTCCAGAAATGTGGCAAAAAATTGTAATGATTAAGGAAATTTCCCCTTTGGAACCTGTAAAAATGAAATCGATTTTTAATGAAAAACAATGGAATGCAATAATTTTTCCAGGGTGCCTTGCAAAAAATAAGGAGTATTATCAAGATTCCGCCAATGCCTATCGAACATCAGTTCAAAATCACGGTAAAGGTTGTTTAACTTTCGAAGGAAGAAAATAAAGAAATTTTAATAACAAACATTTTACAGAATTTAAAGGAATTGCGTGAATTTTCTTAATTGGACCCGTTTCATGTGTCCGGCGAAAATTCCCGCTTACTCCAGTTCCGAGGCTCTGCCTCTCTGCTCTGATGTCTCACCTTCGTTCGACCAAACAAAGCCATCACATAGAACATTCCCCCGATTTGAAGGGCATCCTTCTTATAATAACTCCAATGCTTCAAAGACTTTTTTGCATAAATTTTTGCTAGGCTTAAATTACCCTGCTTAAACAATTCCAAAGCATAACAGCTACTACCTACCCCCGCTGAAAAATGCCCGTTATAGCCAAGCCTCAGATATTTTAAACCCAATTGATATTGTTTTAAATAATTTCCAGAATGATAGAAATACTCATTATAGACTAGACGCCTAACTTCAATTGGCTGACGACGGCTCCACTCGAGAAACTTTTCTAACTTTACCGAGACTGACTTCTTAATCTTTTTTTCTTCGCTAGAACTTAAAATTTGGGAATAATCCCCATAAAGGGCCAAAGCATGAATTTCGATAACTTTCTCTTCGGGGAACTTTAGGTGAAGCTTTTGCATTTCTTTTTGAAATCTACGGATGTCAAATTTTGATGACTTTTTATTCAAAGCCATAAACGCAGCCCTAGCGTCAGTATGGGCTACGAACTCAAGATGATGTGGTTTAAATGAATTTAACTTTTTCATATTGAAGCGCCATAACGGTCACACTCATGCCTCAATTGCGTTTGGCTTTATACACAGCGAGTACTTTATCACCAATCATTTTAATTTTTTTGTCTTTTACCGCGCTTGCTAGATCGCGGCTAGCCGTTGCCGTAGAAATTCCCTTATTTAAACTTAAGTAGTCTTTTCTGGAAAAACTCTTTGTTCCAAAATGTTCTATCACCAGACCTATCCTATCGTTATTCGTCGAACGTTTTGGATTATATTTTTTATGAAAATCTGTTAGGCAATCAAAAATAATTTCCAAAGAAAACTCTATAAACAGTGTTGAATCCCCGGCCTTGTCACAGGCTTCTAAAACTCGATAATAATCTTTTTGTTTGGCATGAACTAATGATTCTGTAGAAATATACTCAAAAATAGGCGACTGCTTCATCAACAGCAGCTGTTGCCAAAGTCTTCCCATTCGACCATTGCCATCTTCAAAAGGATGTATAAATTCTAACTCATAATGAAAGACACAAGCTTTAATCAACCAAGGAGTTTCTTTCTCAGTTTTTAAGAAATCAAAAAGACTTTTCATC
>JAYVAZ010000348.1:0-2825 GCA_043750675.1 Pseudobdellovibrionaceae bacterium
CGGTTGCCACTTTCCAGCGGCGAGTATTGTGATGAATTGCTCCAGGTTGAGTTTTTTGAAGGTGAACTCCAAGACTCCTGGGACTGCTGGTAAGGTGAACCCGCACCATGTTTGGTATAATACTGACCTTGTTCAGCGCCCGAGCCAGAGTCCTCCCAGGGGCGATACGCGTGGTTCTGGCTTTCGGCGTAACGATTTGGAGAAAGCCCCTGATTGAAGCGGCCTGAGTTTTGATTTTCATTTGTGGAGTTCTGGCCTGGACGGCCATAATAATCAGATGTGGTATAGCTAGAGCCAGGACCGCCACTATTCGATCGATTGTAGTCTCCGTAAGTTTGTCCCATTCCCGACTGATTCGCGGATGAGCTGCTACCGTTGTAATGAGTTCCGCGCGAAGATCCAGGTGTTTGTTGAGCATAAGGGCGTTGAAAAGTCTGATCCATGCGGCCGTAATCGCCGCCGAAATAACTTTGGCCGACGTTGCGATTGAAGCCGTTTTCTTGAAAGTTGGATTGTGAATTTCCTTGAGAGTAGTTTGCCGGTGACGAGCGTTGCGGTTCACTGAAGTTGCGATAAGGATTTTCCGATTGATACTGAGAATCAACATCTTGAAGGTTACTGTTCTGCTGGGCTTCATCTGGTTCTTGGCTAGAGGAAGTTTCTGCGGAAGCCGAACTTCTTGGTGGTTTAGGGAATTGGCTGTTTTGTTGCGAACGCTCTTGTCGTTTTTGTTGTTTGTTTTTCATGCGATTTCCTTTTTTTATTTTTGTTGGACCGGTTTTTTGATACAGAGTTTGACTCAGCAAAACCAAGGCCGCAAAAACCACTATGAAAATCAATTAGTAACTAGGCACGTTTGACTTGAATGGAAAGAGGGGAAAAACGCAAGAGAGTCGGTCTTTTTTGCCACACGACTCTCTTTGATTTTATAATGAAATAAGAAAGATATTTTCAAATGCGTTTTTGGGATTTGCATTTCCAATAAATTTAAATTCAGGATCCATTTTATTTTCGATACAAAATGAATTTTTTTGGTATTTAACCAAATGCCAGTCTTGTGGATTTAGTCCAAAATTTGACAGGCTGTTTTTGTAACAAGTCTTCGCGGACGTTCTGATTCTGATAGTAAGGATGTTTAAGTTCGTTTGATATATTTAGTTGCATAGGGCCCCCTTGGAGGAGGACTAAGGCAAATCTTTGGCCGACTGCGAAAGCGCCTATTGCTGTACAGATATTAATTCGGGTGGTTTTTCCAAAAGCAGGGACTCAGAGTGCTAAATCCAAGACTGGTAGCTGGCAAGAGGGATCAAAAAATAAAAAAGACCAGGTAAATTACCTGATCCTTTTAATCTTAATGATCGCGTTTCGATTTTCCAAAAGTCTGATTCTAGTTTCGAAGAAGCTGTAAACTAAGCTTCGAAGAAGCCGTGAACTAAACCTCGAAAGGAACCGGAGAAATGGTCTCTACGCGGTTAAAAACGTCATAAGCTTCTGTTCCGTTAGGTACCAAAGCTAAGTTTCTCGCTTTTTTAACTGCAGAAGCCACTTTTTTCTGCTGAGAAATGCTCAATTTTGACAATCTTGCAGGAGTGATTTTTCCAGCATCGCTGATAAAACGGCCTAAGCTCATTGGATCCTTATAATCAAATAAATGATCACCAGAGAACTCTTGTCTGTATTTAGATCTTGCTGTTTTTTTCATATTCGTCCACCTTTATTCAAGAAAGAAGACTTATACGATAAATTTCCGTTGCCAACAAGTGTCTTTTTTAATAAATGTTTAAGGTCTTCAAATTAAGGAGCCTCTATGAGCCGATGTGAATTAACTGGAAAAAGCCCTGTTGTAACAAACTTGGTCAGCCACTCAAATATTAAAACTAAAACTCGTTCTTTACCGAATGTTCAGAAAAAACGTATGTTTAGCAAAGTATTGAACCAAATGGTTCAGTTGCAGATTGCTACAAGCGCGTTAAGAGATATGGAACATATGGGTGGATTTGATACTTACCTGTTAAATCTTAAAGAAAACAAGCTTTCTAAGAGAGCGATGTCTGTAAAAACAAGAGTTTTACGCAAACTTAAAGGTACTAAGAAATAATCAGGAGAATTTGTGAAGAAGTTGAATATTAAAAAAGGTGCTACAGTTCAAATTACTGCTGGCGCTGATAAAGGCAAAAAAGGCGAAGTTTTAGAGGTTTTCCCTAAAACGATGAAAGTTAAAGTTCAAGGCGTTCGCGTTGAGACTCATTTTGATAAAAAAGAAGGCTTAAAGAAGCTTGAAGGTATGATCGACTATTCAAACTTGAAGCTGGTGAGCTCACCAGAAGCTAAGACTAAAAAAGCCGCAAAAAAGAAAACGGCTACTAAAACCACATAATTGGCTACCATGCGCAACGGGCTCGCCGCCGCGCCGGTCGTCGAGACGCTGGTGCATCCGCGCACCGGCGACTTGATCATCGCGACCCACGGGCGTGGCGTCTACATCATGGACAACATTCAGCCCCTGCGGCAGCTCGCCGCGGCGACGAAGACCGATGCGTTCCTCTTCGACGGGCCGGCGGCGATTCGCTGGCAGACGTGGGGACGCGACGGCAGCCTCGGCGCGAAAGAGTATGTCGGCCAGAATCCCGCGCAGGGCGGCATGATCGATTACTACCTGAAGAACGCCGGCGCGGCGAAGATCACCATCGCCAACGCCGCCGGGACAGTCATCCGCACAATCAACACGAATGGCCAGGCCGGCGTGAACCGCGCGATGTGGGATCTGCGCTACGACCCGCCCACGGTTGCGCTGCCGACCTTCGGCGGAGAAGACGCGCCGTCCG
>JAYVAZ010000349.1:0-6094 GCA_043750675.1 Pseudobdellovibrionaceae bacterium
TCGGTATCGAAATCTTCAGTGATGGCCTTACCCTTTTCATCAACAGAAACTAGTTTTTTAACTTTAAGTTCTGCTTCGGCCAATTGGGTTTGGCATTGACGCGAAAGTTTTACCCCTTCTTCAAAAATCTTTAACGATTCTTCAAGACCCAAGTCTCCTCTTTCCATTTTACCCACGATTTCTTCCAATCGATTTAACTTTTTTTCGAAGTCCATTTTAACTCCTTTATTTCAGCTATAATATGACCGTCGCTGACCTGTACATTGATCAGATCAGATTCATTTAAGCCTTTTAGTGATTTTACTATTTTTTCATCTTTGGTAGTTATGCTGTAACCCCGATCTAAAACGCGCAGTGGACTTAAGGAATCCAACAGACTTACGTTGTTATGAAATCGTGATTTTAAATACTCCAGTTGTTTTAGATAAATCGAATCCATGGTCACTTTAAGCAATTCGATTCTTGATTTAAATTCTTCAATTATGCTTTGGGGTTTTGGCAAACGCTCTAGTAACAGTTCCACTTCTAATTTCTTTTTTTGAATTAAGTGCGATTTCGCTCTAACCAAACGATCCTGAAGTTCGTCATTTCTAAGAATTAAATCCTGCATTTTTCTTTTAGGATCAATCAGGCGTTTAGATAAGTGAAACCAACTTTCCTTTTTACGGTGAAACATCTTCTGAAAAGTCGAAACCAGTAAGCGGTCAGTATTTTTTATTTTATTTTCAAGATCTTGAACATTCTTAACAACCAGTTCAGCCGCCGCGGAAGGAGTCGGTGCCCGTAAATCAGCAACAAAGTCGCTGATTGTAAAATCGATTTCATGCCCAACGGCAGAAATGATAGGTACTGGTGACCGGGCTATCATTCGGGCTAACTCTTCATTATTAAAGGCCCAAAGATCTTCAATAGAACCACCACCACGACCCACAATAATAACGTCGGCATCAGCAATTCGGTAAGCCATAGACAAGGCATCTATAATTTTAGGTGCAGCCCCTTCGCCTTGAACTACTGTTGGGATCAAAGTAACTGAGGCCGTTCGATTTCGACGGGTTAAGATATTAATCATATCTTGGATCGCAGCCCCTGTTGGAGAAGTGATAATAACAATATGTTTTGGAAATTCTGGTAATTTGCGTTTTTTTGCCGAGTCAAATAGGCCTTCGGCTTTCAATTTTTCTTTCAGTTGCTCGAAAGCCTTTTGTAAGGCTCCTGCACCTACCGGTTCCATCATTTCACATACGATTTGGTTTTCGCCACGCGGTTCGTACATGGTCACTCGTCCACGGAGAATCACTTCTAAACCGTTATTTGGTTTAAATTTGAGACGGCTATTGTGCCCACGAAACATTACCGCCCGCATTTGAGCCTTATCGTCTTTAATGCTAAAATAAAAATGGCCCGAACTATGCGCAACGAAGTTGGAAATTTCCCCTTGGACCCAAACCATACCCATTTGGGTTTCGATAACAGATTTTAATTTTCGATTGAGTTGTTCGACACTTAATACGACCACTTCATTTTTCACCTCGCCGGGTGAAGAATCCGCATCTAAACTGACCTCTACGGAAGGAGTTTCCGTGCCTTTTAACAAAAGCGATTTCTTTTTAGAGAGTTCTGAATTGGTGAAGCTCATAAGAGCAACAAACTATCGGTTGGTTACTTAGGCAGTCAAGAGATTCTGTAGTGACCACATGCCACCTACAAAGAAACAAATCCAAGCTAAATTTTCATGCGCTTTAAGACGAGAAAAGACTGGATGCGTCTGTGTTTCTAGCGCCACTTTAAGGGTTGGGATGTGGAACACAAAAAGAATAATTATTCCATAAAAAAACACAAAAAAAGGAAAAAAATAATCAATTTGCGACAATGCCATAATAACTTATCGTCGATTGTATAAAAAACTCAACTGGACCCACTTTTTTTCCATCAATTCTTTTCGTATTTATTGCGAAATTAAGTGCGATCATTTAGAATGAAATTGGCTTCAGAAAATGTAAGAAAAATAACCTTACAAGCATAAAATTAGGGGACTGTCCCTGGTGATGGTGTGCAAGCTCAACTCGTATTGAGAAGCCTAAAGTCGCTATCATGGTCACCCACTTATAAATTGAGGTTATTGTTTCACACATCTTTCTGAGGCTTTTTTTTGCCCAAAATCATCCATAAAATCCCCCCATTGTCTCAATATTAGAATCGCTGGATATTATTTAAACGATTTGAGATAAACATTTCTGGTAATTTCGATCTTATTTAATGAAGCCGATAGTGCGTTAATCCGATAAGATTACATGAAGTTTTACCTGTTGTTGTTTTCATCTCTATTTCTAACAGCTTGCTTAAAAAGTCCCAATAATGGTGGAGGTACGTCTTCTGGTGGCATCAATTTAGTCGCCGAATCCAGTTATTGTACAACCGTTGCTTCCGTTTCAACACCGGCAACTATTACTGCCCAGGCGCAGTTTTACCAACGCACTTTATCTTCTTCTGGATTAGGAACGGCATCTACAGCCGTCTTGGTTGATATTCCTTTCGCCGAAGTTGTTGTATATAATTCTGCAGGAAAAGCCATTCAGTGTGGCGAAACTGATAGCGGTGGCCAGATCAGTTTACAAATTCCAAAAACGGCGGGCACTTATACTTTACAAGTTAATTCAAGGTCCGATAATGCCCAGGTCAAAGTCAGCGTATTAGATAATCCGCAATACAATCGATATTACAAAATGCAGGCAAGCTTCACACTGTCGGGAAGTGAAACGGCTAAAGCCGTTACTTTAAATGCCGCCGCTATTGGTTCCAGCTCTACCGCAGGCCCTGCCGGTGCGTTTAATATTTTGTATCAAATCTGGAAGGCCAATGAGTTTTTAAGAACCCATACCAGCTGCACAAATTGTACGGCGGTTTCGGTAGCGCCAAAAGTGAAAGTCTTTTGGACGGCAGGATTATCTCCGGGGTATTATTATGGAGATTCATCCATTGGTATTAGTTTTTATTCTAAGAACGACGTACCTAGTTCTAGTATTGCTAAAGGTCTTTATGTTTTAGGTGGTATTCAGGGCGATCTGAATTGCACAGATAGCGATCAATTTGATAACTCGATCATTATCCATGAATATGCCCATTTTTTGGAAGACTCCTTTGCCGGATCTGATTCACCCGGGGGTTCGCATACAGGAAATTCTTTAATTGATCCTCGATTAGCATGGAGCGAAGGTTGGGCCAACTTTTTCCAGGCGGCAGTCATGTCTTCAGAAACTTTTCACGGGTGGTACGTTGATACCGTCGGAAATGCCGATTGTGCAACGTCAGGCTCTGGGATCAGTATTGCTTTGGATTTAGAAAAACAAACTGCGGGACAGGATATTCCTGACTACACCAATCAAGGAATCTTTCGGGAAGTCTCTGTTTCGAGAACTCTTTGGGATATCTTTACCACTTCTGCAGAATCTAATTTTGGTTCTACTACCGGTGCAGACGATGGATTCAATACGGGATTAACTTTCGGACCAATCTGGGAGGCCTTTTCAAGTACGTCCGCAGGACTAGCGATTTCCGATTTGGCCTTTAGAAATATGGGTTTATTCAGTAACTACTTAACCACTTACACGGCGGCAAACTATCCAGCAGAAAGTACCAACCTGGCCAGTGTGCTTAGCAACGAAATGCAGCCCGCTTCAGAAATTGAATACGGCGCCAATTTGACAACTACGGGCGCCGGTTCTTGCGCTGCAAATATCCCAGGAACATCAACCACTTTTCCAATCACGATTACGGGCGTCCCTTTTGAGTCGATACAAAGATCTAACGATTACTATGAGTATGATTTTGATGGCACTTCTGCGAAGGCGACCATAAAGTTAAAATATACAACGGGAACTAGTTTTGACATTGATATGTTTGTTTTCAAAAAAGAATATGATATCGAAGATTCCTCTACAATTGCAGCCTACAGTAATAAAAATTATCCCGAAAGTGGTGGCGGTGAATCGATATCCTTGTTGGGCCAACCGTCGGGCAAATATATGATTTTAATAACATCTAAGAAAGATGAACCCGGAGTTAGATCTTCGAGTTACCACTTAGAAAATGCAGCGGGAGCATGGCTATGTCCTTAAAACAGTTTTTCACTACTATTATGTGTGGATTTGTTTTCGCCGCTTGTGTTTTCTATTATCAAAACACCAATGTGGGCACAGGCCGAGGCCTTGCTTCGGAAGGTGAGATCATTAAATTAAATGAAGCCAAGGGAAAACACCAAGGCATTGGTGCAAAATTAATAAAGATGTTGGATTTCAACAAAGTACGACAAGGATTTCAGATTAGTATTGAGGCGCCTAATGGGGTGGCTAATTCGGATCAGCAAGAAACTTTTTTAAAAGCAAAAATTACGGCATTAAAAGATTTTAGCGGCACAGTAAAATATCATTGGTCTATACCTGAAGGAGCCGAATCGTTAAGCACCGACGCCCCTATTGCGGCCGAAGATCAGCCTAATGAATTAAAAAATTTCAAAAACAAACAGTTTGTTCAGCCGGAAATTAGTTTGCTGGGATTTAGCAAAGAAGGAAAGCCGAAGATAGTTGTTTTGCAAGTTTTTACAGAAGAAAATGGAATTAAAATCAGTCAATCCGCAGTCTTCGTAACCAAAGATTTATACATCCCAGAAATTCAAAATAAAAATACCGAAAACCTAGATGCGCCAGTCTTAGAAATTCCTTCAACTCCTGCCGCAGAAGAAAAATAAAATATCTTTTGAAAAGTTAAACTAACGGGAGGATCCGCTAAGTTCGCTTTTCCGAAGACAATGGAAAAAATTCTACTAGAATATCGTCGTCATTCTGCGCAACCGGCGCCGGGATAAAGTTTGACCTTTACCCCGTTTTTAGTACCAGTAAATTATTTTTCTTATCTAGCACGCCAAGCTCCTGCTCGGCAAATTCTTTTGGTGTTAAATAATCCAGCGAGCTATGCGGACGCTGCTCGTTGTAATAAATTAGCCAGCTCTCTAAAGCCAACTTCGCCTCACTAATCGTTTTAAATTTATTTTGCTCTAAGAACTCTTTCCTAAATTTTCCATTAAAACTTTCAACATATGCGTTTTGCACAGGCTTACCCGGATCTATAAAATGCAAACTAATCTTATTGTCGTTACACCACTGAACGAACACTTCATTAACAAATTCAACTCCGTTATCTAAGATAATTGAACTTGGGAGCTTAAATCGTCCTTTTAGCTCCTCTAAAAAATCAACCGGCAGAAAACCAGCCATACTTTTACTAATTAAAATATCTGGAACTTGCCTTGAGTAATTATCAATTACAGTAAAACATCTAAACGGAGTTCCACATTTTAATCGATCAAAAACAAAATCAATCGACCACACACTTCCAACTCCGATCGCATCTGGGATTTCCTTAGTAGGCGCAATAAAAATATGTTTCCTTTTAATTTTACGAGGCACGCAAAGCCTAAGTGTTTTAAGTAAGCGCCATACTCTTTTCCCGTTGACCGTAAAGCCATGCCTACGCAGAACGGCTAGCACTCTAGGTGTTCCGTAATATGGATGTTTTTCCTTAATTTCTAATAACGCTTTTATTATTTCAGGATCTTCTTTTTTCTGGCTCAAATAACTGTACTGCGAACGGCTCATACAGCATAGATCACACGCTCGGCGCAGACTTAAACTATTTCTTTCGGTAAATGTTTTCACAAGTTCTTTACGGCTTGAAAAACTTAACTTTTTTTTAATGCTGCTTTTAATAAAGCGATTTCTCTTTCGCGTTCATTAAGTTTTTTTTCTAACTTATTGATCTTAGACTCTCTCTTTTTCTGATAAGAAACATCGGTAACTCCGCGACTCATTCGTATGATACGGTAGAATAACCCTTCAGAAAGTGCATATTTACTGCAAATTTCCGACACAGAACTGCCATTTGAGAAGTCTCTTAGAATAGATTCAATCTCTTCGCTAGATCTTTTTTTCATTGATATAAATCCCACTTTTCCAACCATCCTTTTAGTTGAAAATCATCTCTGACTCAACCTGTAAAAGTGGTACTAAAAATGGGGGTAGGCTCAGTTTCCAGTTTT
>JAYVAZ010000350.1:0-2295 GCA_043750675.1 Pseudobdellovibrionaceae bacterium
TCGTTGGACCCTGACAAAAGTAACCACAAACAGTGACGCCGTTATTTTTGAAGATGGTTTAGTTGTTACGGCCGGTGGTAATACAGCCGAAGTGACTGATACCGCAAACGGCGAGGCAGCTCCTGTAGATCAGAACGCACCCGTTACTTCAGAACAGCCAGCAACTGGGGTTGCTGTACCGGTCACGCCAGCAACGACGCCAACTAGTTCACCAACACCAGTCACTCATTAAATGAACTTCCTAAGCATCGACGAAGAAGGATTTGTCTTTTTTGGCGAAAGCAGCAAAGTCAAAGATCTTGATATTGGTCAACAGGCTCTCAGTCACCTAGTCAAAGACGAAAATGGATCTTGGGTTACTACTATTAATGAAGAAAAATATCTTGTTGAAGCTTTTGATGAGCCTATTGTGGCTCGTCATTTCGTAATTGATAACGGAAAATATTTTATAACAGGACTTTATGAAACCAAATTCGAAATTCCCTTAGAAAAATTAAGTTTTGATGAGTGGGATCGAATTCATGGCCATACTTCGGAAAAGACCGCCTTCGTTTTTTCACGAAGTGCTCAATCCGAATTTTTCTCTTTTTTAACTGAATTTGACGATGACAGTTTTACCATTCGTGGAAAAACCTTTCCCAATCAAGAGTGGTTGGGACACAATCCGGAAATAACCGAAGCTAAATTTTGGACCGACGTTTATACTAATGAAAATCCGGGATGGGAACTCCTACAACCGGCCAATGCTCTGAAAGATATGTTACCTCGCCTGAAGTTACCTAAATCAAGAATCCTTATTTTTGGCTGTGGCACTGGAGAAGATGCTGCCTACTTGGCAGAAAATGGCCACCTGGTCACTGCGGTGGATATTTCTGAGTTTGCCATTAACAAGGCCAAAGAAAAATTTCCTAATTTAAAGAATATCGAATGGATCTGCGAAGACGTTTTTAAATTTGCCAAAGGCAAACATCAAGTTTTTGATATTATTTTTGAACATACGTTTTATTGTGCCATACCGCCAAAACGCCGGAATGAATTGGTAAAAGTTTGGAATCAACTTTTGATTCCAGCTGGTCATTTGATGGGCGTATTTTTTGCCATGGATAAACGCATAGGACCACCCTTTGGTGGTTCGGAATGGGAAATTCGCGAGCGCCTAAAAAAATCTTATCAGTTTTTATTTTGGGGTCGATGGCGCCAGTCGATTCCGCGGCGCCAAGGCCGCGAACTGTTTATCTATGCTAAAAAATCCAATGACGGTCATTCCTTACAAACCCTTACTCGCTAAACAGCGCACGGAACGCGCGCGTTCTAATTAGACTTAGTTGCACGAGTAGTTCTTTATCAAACAACCATTCATATCGGTAGACGTCGATGAGGACAGCGACTGTCCAATACCGCAATTTGGAATGGATGGCTCGGACTTTGGACAAAGTCCTACTGGTTTGTCTTGGCAATTACAACTTTGATAAGTGCAGCTGTTGGCATCTGATACCATTGCACAAACAATTTGTTCATTGGCCCCACAGGTCGGCAACACCATCATTTGGATAGGACAAACATTGATTTCTGGCGTTTCGTTTTCTGCTAACAAATCTAAAAGATATTCTTTAAATCCCTCAATTGCGGCTAGCAAGGACTCATAACTTTCCGGCTGGTCATCAGGTGCAAAACGGGACGGATTACAGCTGGATACAGAATAGAATTTTTGAAAGTGTCCATTGTTATTCATAATCAATTCAGTTTGGCTAGTGACGCTGTCGATACAAGCCAATTCAGAATGGCTTTCCTTAAGTTCTTTTTTAAATTGAATTAATTTATCTTTATAGCTTTTTAAAACTTCACTAGATAGCACCGCAACGACCTTGATAGTTAAATCTGTTTTGATCACTACCACTTCGCCACTTTTCAATAGGGCCACATAAGCAACTCCATTGAAATTAGAACGATACCGTTTTTGTAATAAGATCAATGAAGAGTCCAATTGAGCTTTCAAATTTCCTTGATACAACTCACACTGACTCGCCCCATTTTCAGCTAGGGAATAGTTTACGCACAAAGAACTTAAATCAATAATGTCTTCTAATTTATTTTTAAGTACGTCGGGAACTTCTTGCGACTTTTGATCTTTCAAATGAACCACGTATGCAGGTTCGGTCATTTTACTGCAGTTCTGATAGCCAGAAACCAAAATGAAACCCAAAAAAATCATTAAAATGAATCGTAGCCAGCGTTTTTTTGAATACATTTAATCCCCCATTGTAATTTAACAATACTTAATAAAAGCAAAGGGTA
>JAYVAZ010000351.1:0-1883 GCA_043750675.1 Pseudobdellovibrionaceae bacterium
ACCCAAACGTCTGCCGGCTTGGTACAGTGATTCCGATATAGCCGCACCACCAACCAATACCGCTTTCAATCCTTCAGGTGCTCTTAAAGTCTGACTGACGATATCGTAAATTTGGGTAGGCACCAATGATGTTAAATTTCCACCATAGTTTTCAATCGTATCTACAAAAAAAGAGGCGCTCCACTTGTTCTGCGCTTCAGAGTTTTTGTACCCGTTGACAACGATACTCTTTTTTAAAAAGGCACGAGCATATATGGAAAGGCCACCCACGTGGTAATGCGGTAATACACTAACCCAGGTGTCGTCTTGCTCAGCAGCAAGCCTGTCATTAACCGATTGCGCCGAGGCCAAAAATGCGGCTTTACTGATGGCGATTAATTTAATGTCCTCAAGACTTAAGGAAGTTGTTCCTGAACTGGCAATAAAAATATGTGCTTTTAAATGATTGTTTTCTTCAAATATTTTCTGTGAAATAATTTTTTGCTGCTCGGAAAATGTAGGATTTAAAATTAAATAATTTTCATCGCTGGCCCAAAATTCTTTGTGAGGGCTGATTAAATTTAAATTTATCTGGTTAATAATTGCCAATCTTGACCTTCCAAAACATCGTCAAAACCTATCCCGAATCCATTTACTTGCGTGATGTAGGGACCTTGCACTAATATTTTATTGTTAAATTCAGTCGACTTATAGGCTCTTAAAGAAAGACAACCACTATCTAAAAAGTAAGTGCCGTAATTCTTTCTTAATTCACCGGCTACAATAGCGGCATGAACAATTCCTACTGGATGATCCAAGCTACTGGTTACTGAATACTTCAAATTAAAAGTGGTGCAACGACCGATGGCCCTGTCGACGTCCATACGTGATGGTTTTATTATGATTACTTTAAAGGGAGGTGATCGAACACTAGACCAATCAACATTGTCATATTCTAAATCAACTGCCAACGGAACTAATTTTGCAGCCTCAGTCCAACTTGCTGTTTCGTAAGGGAAGGGATCTTCAATATATTCTATTTTACTGATATCACGCTGACTTAAGAAACTCATAAATCGTTCAAAATTTGAATAATCCAATCGACTGTTAAAATCGATTCGAACCATTAACGCATATTGATTAATTAGTTTTTGAATAAACAAAGCTTCTAAATGAATATTGCGGCCACACTTAATTTTTACAGTTGTGAAGCCCGCATTTTTAATGTCGGCAATATGCCGATCAGCAATCGTTGTAAAATCCGTAATTAAGAAATGGTTTTTAATTTTAGTTCCACCTTGAAGCCCATTGACGCCCATGGAACGCATGATCGCATCTTTTCGACCTAACCAGATTGCTTGTTCTACTAGAAAACTAATTCGACCGCGAGCCAACGCCATCAACTGAGTGTCGATATCAGCATCGCCAAATTCTGGCCAAGGAAAAATATCTGCGTAACCAATTTTTTTATCTGGCCACTCCATTTTAAGCAAAGCTCCACTGCGAGGGTCAGTAGTAGCCACAGCTCCAATTTGACTAATTGGAAAAAGCGTATATTTAGAATGGTAAAACTTAATCAAATTAAAATTCCTAACGAATAAAGCGCAGAAAATAATAGGTGGACAGCTGCGCTCATTGCTAAAAACTTATTATAGACTGGACTTGGTTCAGTACGGTAGACCAGAAAAATAATTTTTATCGCCAACGGAAGAATAAGGAAAGGCAAAAAGGTTCCTAAAACCGAATATTTAATCCAATAAAAATTCATCAGAAAAGGTAGTAACAATAATATTAAAATTTCAGCACGAGCACCTTTTAAACCTAATCTGACCGCTAGAGTATTTTTATTGACCTTTTGATCTAAAAACAAATCACGAGTATTGTTAATAGCGATCAAAACCGCA
>JAYVAZ010000352.1:0-1668 GCA_043750675.1 Pseudobdellovibrionaceae bacterium
GTTTGGAGGGAAATGAACGCTATTTCTCAAAAAGCAAGTGTAGCCAAATAAGAGAAATCTCAACGTCTTCGATAAACGAAGGATTAAGAGAACTCATTAAACGGAATGTCGAACACAGGGTCCGGCGATCCGTACGAGACTAGTCTGTAATCGGAAATTAAAACGAGGTCGAATAATTTGGCAATAATTGAATGGATGAATCTTAAAAGCCAACTAAAATTATTTATTGAAAGAAATTATCTTACGCTTACGACCTTGAGTGAGAAAAGCGGAGTCCCGAAATCGACCATTTCAGATTGGCTACATGGTTCAGCGCCGAGAGATTTGCGCAAGTTAAAAAAAGTAGCTGATGCTCTTGAGACAACTGTAGACCAACTGTGCTGGGGAAAAGGCATTGCTGAAGATAAAGAAAAATTTATGAAATACCAAGATGAGATCAACACTGGCGTATTTGAGGTTATCTTAAGAAGACCAAGGGGTAAAAATGATTAATGTTTATATGAGATTTTTTATCGTCCTATTACTTTCGACATGGGCAAGTGCTAGTTTTGCTCAGAATAAAATTTTAAAAATAAGTGAAAAGCAGAAAAAAGTAGCAATTACTACTAAGCCGGAAACACCACTAAAGGTTGGCGATGTCGTACAGGCCAATATTAAAAATGGAGAGCCATGCAGCATTACAATTTCTAAAATCAAAGGCAATATTGCTATTGGAGACGCTCACTGTGCTTTTTTAAGTGACCTAATTGTCGGCCAGGCTGTTACTCCGACTGAAACCTTCGAAGATGACGACTTTGACGATGACGAATTAGATATAGATGCGGAAACAGAGCCACCACCTAAAGCAAATAAGAAAAAGATGGTCCCAAAAAACAAAAGCGGCCTAGGTATCGGGATATATTATAGCTTGGCTGATGAACTTGAGTATGACGGTCAGATTGATGGGACAAAGACAAAAGCAAAAGTTAAAGGCGAACCGTCACCAGGCTTCAGTCTATTTTATTTGGATGTACCCACCGAACATCTTGGCTCCTTTATTTCAATTGATTATGAAATGAAGCGCAAACTCAAGAGTATGAAGGGTGACATTGGCGGCTCGCCATTTGAGTTTGATTTGGAAAACAAATTTCAACTGATCACATTAGCCAGTAACTTGGCATACGCCGCATCAGAGCACAATATTTTCTACGCAGGCGTAAACCTCCCTATTAGCTTCAAATTTTCTGATGATGCCAATGGAAAATTTAATGGAGCACTTGGTTTCCAGGTTGGAGCGGCCTATAGATTCAGCCCGAATGTTTTCTACGCATTTGAATATAGGCTAATAAAAGCAGAAAGAACATTTAATGACGGAGTAACAACTGCTAAGTTCGATATTGAATTTAACGGATCACTGTTGCGCCTTGGAATTAGCTTTTAACTTAGAAAAATCAAAGCGGCGATCTTACTTACGCCAAATAAAATGGGAGCCATCATGATACGAATTTATCTCACCAATGCAGGAGCTGCCGTATGTTGTTAATATTCCAAATTGCAGTTGGAATTATGCTTGCGCCGATACTTTTAGCTATTTTTCTCTTGCTACTACCTCTGATTATTTTGGGGGCCATTGGCCTTGGTCTCTACTATGGAATTAGAGAGCACGGCCTGAAGGATACGTTATTTATA
>JAYVAZ010000353.1:0-3161 GCA_043750675.1 Pseudobdellovibrionaceae bacterium
GGTAAATCCTATTAATTCTTAATGACTTTGAAAACACATGTTTTCGACTGACCAAAGGTTAGGCTTTTTACTGTTACATTCTTCGACAAATAACTGCCAAATTACCTAATTTTTTACCTTAAGTACCTTTGATATAAGGCCGAAAAGTTTTTGTAAGAGGTATGTATGCAAAAGTTTTATATTTCACATGAAGGACGTCAGTTGGGCCCTTGGGAGCACGCTGAAATACTAAAAAAACTTAACGTAAACGAAATCGTTTGGACTGATTATCTATTTGATGAAGGTCAAAATGATTGGGTTTTGCTAATGGAACATGCTCAATTTGCAGAGTCGTTTAAGAACCACTCGCAAGTTAAAAAAGCGGAAGAGAAAAAAGCAGAACCGATGAAGAACGTTAGCAAAGAAAAAGAATGGTTTACCTTAAAGGGCGAAAATAAGTATGGTCCATTTTCTTTTGTTGATGTCGTTAAAATGTTACAAGAAAAAAGCCTCTTTGAATTTGATTTCATCTGGAACAACACAATGTCTGCTTGGAAACGAGTTTCTGAAGTTCAGGAATTTGGAGCCGAAAAAATTAAAGCACTTAAAGAATCAGGTCTAGCCGAAGTTTCGGAAGTATTTTTCCGTCGTCGTCATGCCCGCGCTTCTTATGGCGCTTCGTTAGTTATTCATAATAATAAAACAGTGTGGCGTGGCCAATCTATTGAATTAAGTTCTGGTGGAGCAGGTATCATCATTGAAAATACAGAATTAGAGCCGGGACAGACCTTGTTCCTTCACTTTAAAGCTGGTGATGGCGTTCCTCCGTTTAATGCAATTTGTTCGGTAGTAAGCAAAAACGTAATGTCTGGTAAAAAACGCGAAGCTAAATACGGTGTGAAGTTCACTAGTATTAGCCAAACCATTCAGCAAGCGATCAAAACCTACGCTGAAAAAGCCGCGTAATTGGTGCAGCCGTGTCCAGCCCGAGTCGGCCAAGGCCGCCTCTAGGCTTTTCGGCTGACCAGGGAGGGTAAAAATGAAAGAGATTCTACTAAGCATAAATCTTCTCCTTATTTGTGCCTGCGGTGCCAAACAATTTGACCTACCTTCTCAAAGCAAAAGTTTTTCACAGAATGTAACTTATAATAACAAGGTAGATATCATCCTAATGGTTGATAACTCTTCTTCAATGGTGCAGTACCAAGATAAATTCGCAGAACAGGTTCCCAATATGGTTGCCAGTTTAAACAAATTATCAATGGACTATCACATTGCTATTGTTTCCAGTGATATGCGCGACGGAATGGGAACCGGCGGAAAATTTATCGGAAGCCCTAGTTTTTTAACTGCAAAAACCAGCAATCTAACTAATTTGCTTACTCAACGTGTGAAGTTAGGACAATTGGGTTCTGATTTAGAACGTGGAATTGATTCCGTTAAAGCGGTCTTAGATGCTGACTATTTAAATTCTGAAGGTGCGGGCTTTTTACGGCCTGAGGCCTATCTAGCAACAATCTATTTAACAAATGAAGACGATTGGGGCCTAACTAAAGTTGATGATATGATCGCGTTTATGGATACGGTTAAACCCAAATTAGCCGATGGTCGTCGCGGTTGGATTTCAAATTTTATCGGAGTTACGAGCGTTAGCGGAAACTGTGCCACGAATCCCGATCTTAAAGAGCCAGGTTTGAAATACATGCAGTTGTCCGATGCCAGCAGCGGTTTAAAAGAGTCCATTTGCCTATCTGGATTGGGTAAAGCGGTTGAGAATGTTAAAATCCGCATCGTACAAATCTTGAGTGATTTCAAATTAGGTCGTAAACCAATAGAAACCAGTCTTAAAGTTTTTGTAAATGGCAAAGAAGTTCCCAATAGTAACGTGAATGGCTGGCAATATGTCCCTGAAGGTTTTATTATCCGTTTTTACGGCGAAGCTATTCCGGGAGCATTTGATACGATTTCGGTGGATTTCAAACCCGCCGACGCTACTTGATAATAGAAAGTCTTTTTTTCCATTAATTCTTTATGGGTTCCAATTTCTTTAATTTCACCATGGTCAATGAACACAATCTGATCGCATTTTTCAATTGTCGATAATCTATGGGCAATGATTAAGCTGGTTCGTCCACGAGTGACTTTTTCGGTAGCTTCTTGGATCAATTTTTCCGATTGCGAATCTATATTGGCTGTCGCTTCATCCAAAATAATAATTGATGGTTGGAATACCAAAATACGGGCAAAGGCAATCAACTGTCTTTCACCCACCGACAAATTGGCGCCACGTTCATCAACCGCCGAATCTAATGTTCTGCCACTTTGATCAAGTAGTTTTTGATAATCAATAAGACGAACGGCTTCAGTGATCAAATCCTCGGAAATAGTTTTGTCAGCCAAAGTAATATTGTCCTTTATGGTGCCACGGAAAATAAAGGGATCTTGTTGAACGACGCCAATGTGGCGGCGTAAATCCTTGCGGCCTATTTTTTCAATGGGGACTTCATCAATAAATAATGTATTTTCCGGTGCTGGATAAAACTTTTGCATTAACGTAATCAATGTAGATTTTCCGCTGCCGGTGCGTCCAACGAAAGCATAGGATTTCCCCTGGGGAATTTTCAAATTGATATTTTTTAAAACTAAAGGCAAGTGTTCTTCATATCTGAAGTTTAAATTGCGTAATTCAATATGATCGGCCTTATGTAGAGCAGCCACACCCACCGGATCCATTTCAGTTTTTTCATCCAATAAATTAAAAACCCGCTCGGCACTGGTTAAGCTGTTTTGAAATTGTTGATATTTTTCCAGGATTTCTCGTAAGGGAGGAATAAAATCCAACACGTGCATAAAAAACGCCACCATCATACCAACCGCCAAGTGGTCTTGATCTTTAATGATCGATCCAAAATAGAGGGCGCTAAAAACATTTACGGCGCTAAATAAATTCATGATCGGTGGCATAAAGGCATACTTTTTTACCGAAGTATAAACCAAGTCACGATACTCAGTGGAAAGTTTTTTAAATTTTCCATGGTTCCGGTCAAGGCGATTAAAGAGACGAATAACTTTAATGCCGTTAATATTTTCGGCGACAAAGGAATTAATTTCGGAAAGTTTTTTCTTCGAATCTCTTAGGACGTATCGGATTTGATCACTCAGTAAAATGGAAAGATAAGATC
>JAYVAZ010000354.1:0-4611 GCA_043750675.1 Pseudobdellovibrionaceae bacterium
CAAATCCTTAGCTTGTAAAAAAGCCTTAATTTATCTAATTGACTCAGTTTTTCCACGTTGTTAACACTAATACCTTCGAAATTAATAACAAAACAAATGAGTAAAAGGAGAATGTTAATGTTAAAAACAAGTCAAAAATGGGCTTTAGCACTTTCGGTAGTTGTTGCTGCCGCTCTTGGTTGCACTAAAAAAGAAAGCAAAGAAATCGTTGTTGGTCACTTCGGAACAATGACTGGTGGAGAAGCTTCTTTCGGACAAAGCACTGATAAGGGAATTCGCTTGGCGCTTGAAGAAATCAACGCAGCCGGTGGAGTTAAGGGTAAACAGATCAAAGTTATCACTATGGATAACCAAGGCAAAGCCGAAGAAGCTGTGTCTGTAGTCACTCGTTTAATCGAGCAAGATAAAGTAATGGCGCTCATTGGAGAAGTTGCGAGTTCGCGTTCTATTGCTGCGGCACCAATTGCTCAAGCACATAAGATTCCGATGATTTCGCCTGCGTCTACAAATCCTAAAGTTACTGAATTAGGCGATTATATTTTCCGCGTTTGTTTTATTGATCCGTTCCAGGGAACTGTAATGGCAAAATTCGCAGCTGAAGATTTAAAAGCAAAAAAAGTTGCTATCTTACGTGACGTTAAATCAGACTATTCTATGGGATTAGCTGATTTCTTTATCGCTAAATTTAAAGAACTTGGTGGCGAAATTGTTATCGATACTAGTTATTCAACTGGTGATATCGATTTCAAAGCTCAGTTAACTGAAATCAAATCAAAAAATCCAGATGCGATCTTTGTTCCTGGTTACTACCAAGAAGTTGGATTGTTAGCACGTCAAGCCCACCAAGGTGGAATCAAAGCCCCTCTTTTAGGTGGCGATGGTTGGGATTCTGCTAAGTTGCATGAAATTGGACAAAAAGACATTGATGGAAATTACTTTTCTAATCACTACTCTACAGAATCAACTGACCCAGTTCTTGTTGAGTTCGTAAAAAAATTCAAAGCTAAGTACAACAATGAAGTGCCTGACACAATGGCAGCATTGGGTTACGATGCGATGAAAGTTTTGGCAAAAGCAATGGCCAACACTACTGATTTAACTTCAGAACAAATCAAAAACGAAATTGCGAAAACTAAAGATCACCCAGGAGTTACTGGAAAGATCACTATCAACGAACAAAGAAATGCATCAAAAAGTGCTGTTGTTGTTCAAGTTGATGGACCAAATTACAAATTCGTAAAAGCAGTGAATCCGTAATCAGCTGTAATATTTTTTATGCAAGATTTAATACAACATCTTATAAATGGACTAAGCCTTGGGAGCATATATGCTCTCATCGCTTTAGGTTACACGATGGTGTACGGAATTTTGCAGCTAATCAATTTCGCCCACTCTGATGTTTATATGGTGGGCGCTTTTGTTGCCTTTTACGTTGCTCGTTGGCTGGGTATTAATGAACAGCCCGGAGCACTCACCCTAGTTACTTTATTGGCCAGCGCGATGATAGGCTGTAGTATTTTAGGTTTAATCATCGAACGTTTTGCCTACCGTCCTTTACGTAAGGCTCCCAAGCTAAATATTTTGATCACGGCTATTGGAGTTTCCTTATTTCTAGAATTTTCCGGACAAGTTGTTTTCAGTCCTGATCCACAAGTATTTCCAAATGTTTTGGAAGACACTGTTATTGCCACTATTGGTGGATTAGACATTAAAAGTTTAGACGTCGCCGTCGTTTTTGTAACGGTCGCATCGATGTTAGTTCTCAATTTTATTATTTTTAAAACTCGAATCGGTAAAGCCATTCGTGCAGTCAGTTCAAATATGAATGTTGCAGCCTTAATGGGCGTAAACGTTGATCGAATTATTGCTTTGACCTTTGTGATTGGATCTTCTTTAGCCGGCGTCGGTAGCGTGCTGGTTGGAATGAAGTACCCCAAAATAGAACCATTGATGGGAATGATGATAGGTCTTAAGGCCTTTGTCGCTGCTGTATTGGGTGGCATCGGTAGTTTGCCTGGCGCCGTTTTAGGCGGAATCATTTTAGGTCTATCGGAACAGTTGGTTGTGGCTTATTTGGAAAGTACTTATCGCGATGCTTTGGCATTTGGAATTTTGATTTTAATTTTAATTTTTAAACCGGAAGGTTTGATGGGAAAAAACAAGATCGAAAAGGTGTAGATCCTGCGGATCTCCAATGTATGATCTCAGACAAGTTTAGTAGAGGGGAAAATGAAATTAAATTCAGCTTCGTTTAAAATTCCGCTGATTAGTTTTGCCTGCATGATTATATGCGGGATCATTTTTGATTTAGCATTCGATGCCTTTATCCAATTAACACTTATCTACATTTTTATTAACATGCTTCTAGGAATGAGCCTTAACCTGGTTAACGGAATAACCGGCCAGTTTTCTTTGGGCCATGCCGGTTTCATGGCCGTGGGTGCTTACACATCGGCCTGGTTAAGTACGCAGTTCCCCGCGCCCGCAAATATAAGTCAGGTTCTCTATTTTATTGGATTCGGAATTGGCGGCGGCGCCTTAGCCGGACTTGCCGGTTACTTGGTTGGTTTGCCTTCCTTACGACTTAAGGGTGATTATCTAGCCGTGGTTACTTTGGGATTTAGTGAAATAATTCGAGTGATGCTGTTAAATATGAAATCACTGGGCGCAGCCCGTGGTATGTACGGAATTCCAGGTCCAACCGAAATTATGGTTGGTTCTTTTAAACTTTCCAGGTTTATGAATTCATTTTTTCTGTCGGCTTTTTGGGTTATTGTTTGTTACTTTTTTATTTGGCGCCTTATGAAAAGCAAAATCGGTCGTGATTTTTTAAGTGTTCGCGAAGATGAGATCGCAGCCGAGGCAATGGGAATTAATACAACCTCTGCCAAGGTGAAATCATTTGTCATTTCCAGTTTCTTCGCAGGAATTGCGGGTTCCATCACGGCGCATTTTACGAATTACTTAAATCCCTCTTCTTTTACTTTTAATCGTAGCATTGATGCCGTGATCATCGTGGTTCTGGGTGGAATGGGCAGTATGAGTGGCGCCTTAATTGCGGCTGCCTTCATTACTATTATCCCCGAAGCACTACGCCCCCTACAAGAAACTTTGGGTGTGGATTTACGAATGGTTATTTATTCCCTTTCATTGATTCTTTTAATGATTTTGCGTCCAAAAGGAATCTTTGGAAATACCGAATTGACTGATCATTTGCCGAAGTTAAATTTTTTGAAGCGCAAAAAAACGAAAGCCGCAGTATGAGTTTTTTATGCAAGCTTTAAACATCAAAAATATTAGTATGCATTTTGGCGGTTTGAAGGCCGTCGATCAATTAAGTTTTTCTATCCAAACCGGTGGTTTGTTTGGATTGATCGGCCCAAATGGTGCCGGTAAAACAACAGTTTTTAATATGATCACCGGAGTTTACAAACCGACAATAGGACAGATCGAATTTTTCGGTAAAGATATTACCGGTATGAAGTCTTATGAAATTGCCCAGTTAGGAATGACTAGAACCTTTCAAAACATTCGATTGTTCAAAGAGTTGACCGTATTAGAGAATATTTTGATCGCTGGACACAAAGATATTAAATATTCAATGTTGGGTGCTATCTTCAAAACCGAAAAATACTTCGAAGAAGAAAAGGCCTTATTAGAAAAAGCCAAACATATCCTTTCCTATTTCAAACTGGATCATAAATTAAATGAAGAGGCCGGTTCCCTGCCTTACGGCGAACAAAGAAAACTGGAGGTAGTTAGGGCGCTTGCGACCAATCCTAAATTGATTTGTCTAGATGAACCCGCTGCCGGCATGAACGACGCTGAAACTCATCAATTAATGCAAACCATAGATTTAATCCGAAAGGATTTTAAGTTAACTGTATTACTAATCGAACACGATATGAAATTAGTGATGGGTATCTGTGAAAATATTATCGTTTTAGATCATGGGATCAAAATCGATGAAGGAAACGCGGCTAGAATTAAAAACTCAAAAAGTGTTATTGAAGCCTATTTAGGCGTGGATATGGATTAATTTATGGATCAGACTACACCGCTTTTATCAGTAAAAAATCTTCACGCTAATTATGGTGCCATTCATGCGCTGAAGGGAATTTCATTTGAAATTTTCAAAGGCGAAATCGTTTCTCTGATTGGCGCTAATGGTGCCGGCAAAACGACTTCCTTACGAGCCTTATCGGGAATCGTTGAAAATCGCGGCGAAATCCTGTTTGAAGGTAAAGACCTTACGAAAGTAAAACCTTTCCAAAGAGTTTATTTAGGAATTGCGCAGTCTCCAGAAGGCCGTGGTGTATTCCCCAATTTAACAGTTCTTGAAAATTTAGAAATGGGCGCATTCAGCCGAAAGGCTTCGAAAGAAGTGTCCGAAGATTACGATAAGTGTTTCCAATTGTTTCCGATTTTAAAAGAGCGCAGCAATCAGATGGCCGGAACTTTGTCCGGTGGTGAACAGCAGATGTTAGCCATCTCCCGAGCCTTAATGGCCAAACCAAAGTTACTATTATTGGACGAACCTTCATTAGGATTGGCGCCCAAAATAGTGCAGCAGATTTTTGAAATCATTCGTCATGTAAATCAATTAGGCGT
>JAYVAZ010000355.1:0-2006 GCA_043750675.1 Pseudobdellovibrionaceae bacterium
GCAGGAGGATCTATGGTAAAAATTAACTCAGTCTATCAAGGTAGAAAACACTGCTTATCTATTCATCAGCCTTCACAATCGCAGCTGGAAACCGATGCGCCAAAAGACAATCAAGGTTTAGGGGAAAAATTTTCTCCCACCGATTTGGTGGCGACCGCATTGGCGACTTGTGTACTAACGACCATGGCGATAGTTGCGGAACGGGATGGAGTTGATCTGACTGGGGCCACCTATGAAGTTGAAAAAGAAATGACATCTAACCCACGGAAAATCGGCAGCCTAAAGTCGGTCATTCATATGCCCAGGTCTTTGCCTGAAGAGTATCGTAAAAAAATGCAGAATACGGCAGAGGCTTGTCCGGTGAAAAAATCGCTGCATCCGGATGTGGTGATTCCGCTGGAATTTATCTATGACCTCTAATCGCCTTTGGCGATATGATCTTTAATCGCCGCTAGCTAGGCGATGGGAAGCCCCAACAACGCCATAATTTTTAGAGCATTCGTTGACGAGCACGGACCGGCTTGAATAAGATAATTGAAGGTCATTTTTTCATCGACCACTTGATCACTAAAATGACGATTATCAATATCTTTCAATTTTTCTGCTAGTTGAGTCAGTTCCAAATCGTGAGTAGTTACAAAACCGATACTTTGGGTTCCAATCAGTTCGGTGATTAATGATTGGCTCCCGATCAAACGTTCCCTGTTATTGGTCCCTTTAAAAATTTCGTCGACTAAAAAAAGAATTCTTCTTTCTTTGGCCACCTGTAAAATTTCTTTCAATCGCAGAACTTCCGAATAAAAATAAGAAAATCCTTCAGACAACGAATCGCTGACCTGCAAACAAGTCATAACTGGGCAGTTAATCGTAGTAAACCTATCTGCATAAACGGCGGCACCCATCAAACTTAAAACTTGATTCACACCGAACATTCTTAAAAAGGTCGACTTGCCTGACATATTCGAACCAGTGATCAGCGTTAATTTTTTTTCAAAACGGAAAGAATTCGCTACCGATTTTTCCTTTGCGATCAAAGGATGACGCATTTCTTCAAAATCAATTAAAACAGGATCGATTACTGGAAACACGGATTTTTGATATTTTTTTTGCATCACTAGGCTGGCTGTATATTCCAGTTCGAAAAATTCATTTAAAGTCTCTGGTAAATTTTGCTGCGTATTGGCTTTTAACTGATCATATTTTAAAACCCAAAAAACACTCCAAGGGCTTAACACATTTAAAATCAAATGCACGATGGGGTTGGCTTCGGTACTTAAACAAGCATTCACTAAATTCAATTTTTTAAAAAACTGTGACATTGGATGCCTTGCCGTCGCCGGCAGATACTCCTTCGCATCGGTCAAGGTCAAAGCCTCCGCAACCGCAAAAACTTTTCCAAAGGAATCTAACTGCGTCGTCATCGACGTGGAATGTTTAAATGATTCCTGCGAAGTTCTTAAACAGGCCAGCGACGCCAGCGCAAAAAAAGTCCAGAAATAACTCAGAGGAAAGTGCACCCAACCAAACGCTTTGGCAAAAGTCAAAACCACACACAACAGCCAAAACACAATCAACAGGTGCATCAACATCCGCTGCATTTTTTCCAATCGTTTGCCATTTATAAATTCAAACAAAGGAGTGGTTAGCAAAATTTCTTTTTTATACATCCTGGCGTGAACAATCAGTTTCCGAAGTGCCCCAGAATATTTCATAAATCGGCGCGTTTTTGACTGCTGCCTTAGTATCTCTGCATCAGTCAAAGTCGAACTCGTCATCCGATCAACTAACAGTTGAATTCCCCTATCTGAAAAGGCCTCAGATATTAGTTTAAAAACCGAATGTTCACCCAACAGATTCAGATCTTTGGCGATCTGATCCGAAGTCATTGATGGCAGGGATAAAGTAGTCGAATTAAGTTTACCCAAGTCTCGTTGTTGCTGACGCTGATAAAATTCGATCAGGGTGCGCAGTTTTTCGCTGAAATTTCGATGCGACCGGCTATAAAA
>JAYVAZ010000356.1:0-5834 GCA_043750675.1 Pseudobdellovibrionaceae bacterium
ATGGGCTTCGACTCGTGAAGTTTACAACATCATTCAGGCCGAGTTATGTGGTTGCCACATCATCACCGCTCCGCCTGATATTTTAAAAAAATTAAGCCTGTTTGGAAAAACCCCGATGGATCTTTGTTTAGATACGGTTGGGACATTTAAAAAAGATTCGGATAGTGCCGGCTTTAAATTATAAATTTCGATTCTTCAAAAAAGGAATTTTGTGAACGAGAACCTAAAACACCAATTAACGACTTTTTTAAAAATCGCTTTCGCGGTGGGCATTTTGTATTGGTTGGTTCGTAGTGGAAAATTTGATTTCAACCAGGTCTATGAGATCCTAAAAAACCCACAGACGACTATTATTTTACTAATCCTAGCGTTCTGTAATATCTTTTTTGCGTCCGAACGTTGGCGCATCCTTATTGGATCGCAGGTCAACAAATACGGATCGATCGCTATTTTTAAAATGACGTTAATGGGCCTATTTTTTAATTATGTTATGCCGGGCGGAGTCGGTGGCGACATCATTAAATCCGTATATATCAGTCGCAATAACTCAAACCAAAAGGCCAAAGCCATCCTTACAATTCTTCTGGATCGCATTCTTGGACTGTATTGTATGTTGTTTGTGGCCATTGTGGTTATGTTAGTGGATATACAGCACGTCTTAAGTAACCTCACCTTAAAGGCTGTGTTTTTTACTATGTTGCTGGCTCTGATTTTCGCCAGTTTCGTTTTGCTGACTCTATTTTCAAAAAGATTTTACGGGCTGATCATCTTGTTCTTTGGATCCCTTCCCCAAAAATTGCAAAATCACTCGTTCACACAAAAAATCAGAACTCTGATCGAAGACCTGGCCGCGTACAGAAACGATAAACGTTCGGTAGTGTTCGCGTTAGTGCTTAGTTTTCTTTCCCAATTTTTTGCTTATTATAGTTTTTATTTTATTGCCCAAAATTTGGGATATTCAGTGATCACTTTAGGTAAGATTCTAATAATAACTCCTATTGGATTTATCGTAAATGCCCTACCCATTACTCCGGGTGGAGTCGGCGTCGGCCAATACGCGTTTCATCATCTTTACGAAATTTATTATCCCGGTCTTGGTACGCTGGGTGCCGTGTCAATATCTGTAAGTCAATTGATCACTTTTTTCTTAGGGCTGTTTGGCTGTTACTTTTTTATTCGAGCTAAAAAACATCTAGCTTTTTAAGTTTATTATTCCTAGAATTCAATGACGACTGATGGAACTACGCTGGCTTTTCGCCGCAAGAATTTTAAAGTTTCTTTTTTGAGGTAAAAAATGACGTTAATTATAAAACAGATTATTGGCTTTTTTAATTTGCTGAATTCCGAAGGTGGAACCAATCAAATTGCACTGGGACTGGCCTTAGGGGTCATCATCGGTTTTTCACCGATCTTGTCGATTCAGGCTTTACTAGTAATTTTGATTTGCCTGTTCTTCCGGGTGCAATTGGGTGCGGCAATGTTATCGGCCTTCTTTTTTAAATTCATCGCCTACCTTGCAGATCCCATCAGCAACGAAATCGGCAAGGCCGTATTGGAAAAACCCGAACTGAAACCTCTTTGGGTGACTATGTACAATGTCCCTTTGGTTCCGATGACGCAATTTAATAACTCTATCGTGATGGGTTCCGGAATTATCGCGCTGATTGCTGTGGCTCCGTTATTTTTCTTATTCAAAACTTTAGTGGTTAAATACCGACTTCATATCGTAGCAAAGTTTCGTGAAAATAAAATCTGGAAGGCTTGGGCCACAACTTCTGTTTACAAGCTGTACACTAAATACAACGATCTTTATAACGTTTAAGAATTAAGGGAATTAAAATGGCTGACAATAACAACAAAACTCCTCCTCAAATGCCACCACCACCAACTCCCCCACCTGCTGCCGCTGACGGTGAAAAAAAAGGTGGTAAAAAAGAAAAAATCAAGAAACCTCAAAAGCCAAAAGGTCCCATCCGCACCGAAGTGGTGATTCCATTTATTATTGTGCTGGTTGTGACTTGGGCCTATTTCCATTTTTTCTTTGACCGCAATTTAAAATCTTTATTGGAATACGGTGGCTACCAAATCGTAGGGGCCGAGGTAAACATTGCTTCTTTAGAAACCAGTTTTTCAGATGCCAGCATTCGTATTCAGAAGGTCGAACTAACGGACAGTGAACGTCCAACACACAATGTGTTCAGCGTAGGCGAAATCCGTTTTGGAATGTTGTGGGATGCTTTATTACGCGCCAAAATAGTGATCAATGAAATGGCTGTCGAAGAAATTATCTTGGGTGGTAAACGTAATCACACGGGTAAGGTAAAACCTCCCGAACCTCCATCGATCGATGATGGCAAACCATCACTACTAGAAACCGAAGGAAAAAAATTAAAAGACAAGGCCCTTAACGAAACCGAAAAACGCTATAACGATAATGTTATGGGCGATGTCGCTGCCCTGTTAGGCGGTGCCGATGCCGGGGAACAGTTAAAGAAAATTGAAGGCACTTTAGAATCTAAAGTAATGCTTAAAAAATTCGAAACGGATTTGAATGCAAAAAAATTGGCTTGGGATGTGCGGTTAAAAACTTTACCGCAAGGTAAAGAGGTTTCAGCACTGGGCGATCGCCTTTCTAAAGTAAAAACCAAGGACTTTAAAACTCCGCAGGAATTACAGGCATCATTAACTGAAATCGACAAAGTTTTAAAAGAGGCCGATGCCAAATACAAAACGATCCAGTCTGCTTCAACTGATTTAGACGCCGACTTGAAAAACCTGGATGCCCAGTTCAAGGCGGTCGAACAACAAATCAAAACTGATATCAGTGATCTTAAGGCCCGATTCAAAATTCCAAAAATCGATGCTGCCAGCATCAGCAAAAGTTTACTTCGTCCTTATCTGGATCCTTATATAAAAAAGATCGACCATTACAAGGCCCTTGCGGAAAAATATCTTCCACCTAAATTTGCCAATAAAATAACTGGTAAGGCTTCTGAAAATGATCCCGATGACGTTCCCATTCAACCGCATCCGCGAGCGAAGGGTGTGGTTTACGAATTTCCAAATAAATTTTCATATCCGCTATTTTGGATTAAGCGTGTCTTAATTTCTTCTAAATTTGATGCTTCTTCGACCTATAAAACGGAAGAAACGGGATACAAGGGCAATATTGCAGGCCAAATCTTGGATATTACTTCTAATCAGAAGATCACTAATAAACCCACTGTTTTAAAAATCGATGGTGACTTTCCTTCCGCCGGCATGAAGGATTTTATGACGGAAGTGTCTTTGGATAACCGTCCAGATGACAGCATCGTTAAATTTTTATTCGGTATCGGATCCTACACGGTTGATCACAAAACGATTGTCGACAGTAAAGATGTTAAGATCGCTTTTGATAATGCGGTCGGCACAATTAAATCCGAAGGTTCACTGATTGGATTAAAAAAGTTGGATTTCAAATTGGATAACAAATATGCCAATTTAAAATTTGATGTTTCTTCCCCGAATGCGCAGATCGACCCTATATTAAAAGAAATCTTTGCTGGTCTTCCTGATGTCACTATCAATGCAGACGGCGAAGGTATATTGCCTAGGATCGATTTCGAACTGCAGTCCAATATCGGCAGCGAATTGCAAAAAGGTTTCGAACGCCAGCTGGCCAAAAAGATTGAAGAGGCCAAGGCTAAACTTCAGGCCTACATCGACGAACAGGTCGGTAAAGAAAAGGCCAAAATCGAAGGCGAGCTAAACAAAATGAAGGCCCAGGCCGACACTGAAGTAAAAAAGGTTCAGGCCCAGTTAGAAGCCCAAAAAAAGCAGGCTGAAGACAAAATCAACATCGCCAAAAAAGATGGCGAAAATAAAGCCAAACAGCAGGTCCAAAACGAAATCAAAAAGAAGTTATCCGGTAAAGACGGCAAGAAGCTAGAAGATGCTTTGAAGAAGAAGCTGGGATTGTAGTTTAAAAACTAATTCTGGCAATTGTTCCTTTTCCAATGGCTGAACTGAAGCTAAGTTTAGCCCCCCAATGCTTGCAGTTTTGAAAAGCGTGATAGAGACCAAGACCTGAACCTTTTTCTTTACCAAACGTAAAGCCTCTTTTGCCCAGAGAAGATAGCAGCTCTGGCGGTATCCCTTTCCCGTTATCACTTATTTCAATACACTTGTCGCTGGCTAAAGTAACGTTTACTGTTTTATCGTCGGACTCACCAGCTGCTTCAATAGCATTTTCTAAAAGATTTGAAATTACTCTTTTAAATTCTACGACATTAACTTTTACTGTAACGTCGTCTAGCAAATGCAATGTTATTTTCAATTGGTGATTTAGCATTTTCTCGGAAACAACCTGTTTGATTAAAACTGCTATCCGTGTTTGCTCCAGATTTAGATTATTATTCACGAGTCTGTCTGTGTTCATATCCTCATTTAGTTTATTTATTAACTCCAAGACACGATCGTAAGCCATTTTTATCGACTCTTGGATTCCCGAATCCACAGCATGATGTTTGGACAATACGTTAAAGAGACTAAGGGGGCTTTTCACGTCATGAATGAAATGTGACGCAATTTTACTAAGAGAATCCAAAGTTTCGATTTTTGTATTCAATAGAAGCAAATCTTTAGTCTGCTTTACTTTTAGCACATAAAAAATTAAATTAATTAGAAAAATAACCAAGAGACTAAAACTAAGGAAGGAGAATAAAAATAATCTATCAAATAAAAAGTTGTAAGATATATTGTACTTTGCGCCGTTGAGCGATTTAAATTCTACTACATTTTTAAATGAAAAAACCTTATTAAACACAGATTGGCAGTTTTCCTTGTAAAGCGTCTGATACATAGGAACTACACTATTTCCATCTATCAGTTTTACATCAAGACAAGCAAGTTCATCCTGGGATTCCATGTCTCCAAGGCGTCGCCCTAAATATGTAAAGTCAGTTGAACTTACTTCGTCCTGAAAAAGCAGATTAATATTTAGTTTCGCCCGATTATTTTCTAAATTTAGAATCATTAGGCAAACACCTACTAAAAGAATAACAAGTGTGGTGTTAATAACTGGAAATATGCGAAATTTGATTTTAGTAAATAAATCTAGATTCATCGCCCTTATCCCAGCCCCAAAATTCCTCGCAGAGCGCCCGATATACAAAGATGCTACCGTCATTGAATACAGGTTTTACAAATTTTATTTTCGGATTCAAAGGTTTATCTTCATTTCCCTGTTGCAGCGAGTGGCTTTCGAATAAATCTTCGGCCACCTTTCTATTTTTAGAAAAAAATATAATTCTCTGATCTATTAAATCATCATTATTTATTTCGTTTTTCAGCGCTATTTTTAAATGTCGCCAAGCTTCTAGCAGCGCATGCTGGAAATTTTTCTTCTCCCCAAAGACTACCCGCGAGCCCGGGAACACTCCCTCTTTGGTAAAACCTAGCGCAATTAGTAGCGTCGCCTTAAAATTGCGATTATCAAAAGTAAAATCCATCGTCTTAGAATAACCCTTTACTTTGTCAAAGCTCTGCATCAAAAAACTGCTCAAATTATCTTCAGCTATGATCGGTATCTCGGAAATGACTTCATTTTCATCTACAATTTTTTCCCACGCCCAACGCTCGACCGCTTCCGCTATAGCCCTTAGTTTCGTTTTTTCAGATTCAAATCCCGCTGCAAAACCACAGGTTGTTGGATACTTATTAACCTCAAGCGCAAGAGTTTCTTGTTCATTTAAAGATAAGAAGCATTTTCTTTCGAAAGCCTCTGCAAATGCAATTCTATGTGCGATATTAAGATTAAGTTGGACAGATCCGCCACATTCCTTTCTTTTTCC
>JAYVAZ010000357.1:0-1914 GCA_043750675.1 Pseudobdellovibrionaceae bacterium
CTGAATTTCTTCCAACTACAAAGGTATTAAAGGAATAATTAGGGTTCAGCTTTAGATGACTAGAATTGTTTGCAGCGACCTTATGCGGCTCATCCGATAAAAAAGATCTTAACGGTGAAGGACTCGTAGGTAGTGGATCTTTCTGATGAAAAGCGTCGGAAAGATTTTTTGCAATATCTTGTTCGCGGTGGCCAGTGACTTTAAAATCCAATTCAAAATCAGAATTAAACACCTGGGCTATTTCTTTAAATATTGGGTCGCGAAGATTTTCCAAAACCATACTCAAGACTAATCCGGTCGAAACACCTAAAATAATTACATTTAAAGCACCCTTATTTTGATACTCAACGAAATACACATGATCCAGCCAAACACCTATCTTGCTGTCTTTGCTGCGATTTTTTAAGTTTTCTTTAACGATTAGCCAAGTTTCGTTATTAAACTGAGGTCTCCCAGAATCATATAAGGACAATTGGTGATTAAAATCCATGCGCTCCACCCCCCAGTTTTTACGCTTTTACGTTTCACCGCTGTATCAATAGGGACGCTGCTTATCAACTGTTGACCTATTTGCTGCGATGTGATTTTATTGCGCACCTTGGATGTATAGTTAACTTGACGTTAATTTTGTCGTAGATTTTAGGAGATTACATGAAACGTACTTATCAGCCGAAGAACAAAAAAAGAGCAACAACACACGGTTTCAGAGCCCGTATGGCCACTAAAGATGGTCAACAGGTGCTGTCACGCCGCCGAGCTAAAGGCCGCAAGCGCTTAACTGTAGCTGTTGGTGGAAAATAAGAAACCTCAGACCTTAAAAATCTCGTCTGAGTTTCAAGAATTAAAAGACAAAGGACAAGTTTTTAAAGTTAACCATTGGATGATCGTTTCCTTTTTAAAAAAGGGGACGGAAATCAATTTTGGTATGACTTTTACAAAAAAAATTGGTTCTGCTGTTATTCGAAATAAATTGAAGCGTTGGACACGAGAATTTTTTAGGGACGAGACTGTCTTTAAAGAGGGCGCTGCTTTTCATGCGAATATTATTCTTAAGCCTATATCAGAAAAATTCTATAAAGAAATCGAAGCAAGTAGCTTTAAAAAAGCACTTAATCAATTTGTTATTATGTCTAAGCAGGGCAGGTAATTTGCTTTTTATTTTTTTGATTCAGTCTTATCGACTTCTGTTATCTCCTTTTATGGGAGGAAGTTGTCGATTCACGCCGACCTGCTCTTGTTACGCAGAAGAAGTATTCAAATCGCAATCTTTTTTTACCGCTTTCAAACTTACTTCAATTCGAATTTCAAAATGTCATCCCTGGGGCCCGTTTGGTTTGGACCCCGCTCCTAAAGGAAAATAAAAATGCAAGATGAAAACAACAAAAGTTTTTTCGATTCAAAATCTATCATTGCGATTTTGATCGTTGGTTTAGTTTGGTTCGGCTGGCAGAGTTACCTTACAAAAAAATATCCTGAGTACGGAAAACCAAAAGCGCCGATAACCGAAACTGCGGAAACGGCCGCGGGAACGACAAATTCCACAGCAGTTACTTCTGTGACAACAGCGACGGGAAATACCGAAAAACCCGGAACCACGTTACAGTTAGACCAATCAAAAAATCAGGAAATAGTTGAAGAAAAGTTAATTGGGTACGTTTCAAAAAACATTTCGTTTCAAATCAGCAATTTTGGAATGGGACTTAAAAATGTTAAATTAAATCAATACACTGACCGAGAAAACAATTTAGTTTCTTTGGGAAACGACCAACTGGCTGGAGTTTTTTCTTTTAATTTATTAGGGGACATTTCAAGAGTCGTATTTTCTATTACTCAACCAGCAGAAAATGTTTTTGTTGGTGAAGCAACCGTCGGCGGAATTAAAATTTCGCGCGAAATGACTGTGGATGCTGAAAA
>JAYVAZ010000358.1:0-4827 GCA_043750675.1 Pseudobdellovibrionaceae bacterium
CTAATATTCAAAAAGAAACTTTTTCTCCTGACCAGTTAACTCACGATGTTTTTGCAAAACTAACTGCAATGGCTTCGGAAAAAAAGATCATGTTAAAAACCAGTTGCTATGTAAAGTCGATCAACGCGGATTTAACAAACGTAGATCAGGTGCTGACGAACTTGGTAGGTAATGCGATAAAGTACACGCAAAGTGAAGGCGTTGTCGAAGTGGAATGGCGACATGATGAAACCGGTAAAGTACAGCTGTCAGTCAAAGACAACGGCCCAGGTATTTCTAAGGAATTTCAATCGCGTTTGTTTGAACGATTTTACCGGGTTGATAAAGGTCGTTCAAGGGACGTAGGGGGAACTGGATTAGGTTTAGCCATAGTAAAACATATTATGCAAAATCATGGTGGCGCCGTTCATATCCAATCTGAAAGTGGAAGCGGAGCCGAATTTAGTTGTCTTTTTCCATAGTATTTTTAACAGCCTCGAACAGCTCTTGTACCGCTTCAGGACCTTCCTTTAAGTTAACGAACCACTTTCCTACTGGATATTGAACAGCCGCTATCCCTAATTCGCAGTTGCCTAAACAACCCGCAGCATTAATTCGAACCTGTTTACCCCAATCCTGCTGACTACATAGCTCTTTTAAGTTTTTTCTTAACGTTTCAGAGTTTTTGCCACCGCATTTTTCAGGATTATGGGCCTGGTTAGTACAAACGAATAAATGTGTTTTAAATTGTTTCATATTTTCGATTCTCTTAGATATGATTGAGCCGAGCAAGTATATATGCAGATACCCGAAGAGTTTGAATTACTTTATAAAAAATTTTATGCCGAACGATGGGAAAAACTTCGGAAAGCTCTCCTTTTATCTGAATCCAAAGTGGCCCGCAAGAATCTATTTTCGGCCTATCAAGAAGATTTTAATTTTGCACAAAAAGGCGAAGAAAGTATCCCTCGGGGCGACGAAGGTTTGTTGGCATTTTACATAATGGACCCAGCCAGTATTTATGTAGCACAAGCCCTTGGGGTTGAAGAGGGTGATAAAGTTTTGGATATGTGTGCAGCCCCGGGTGGAAAAGCCCTTATTCTGGCTGAGTCTCTAAAAGAAAGTGGCGAATTGATTGCGAATGAAGTTTCTTCTGGTCGTAGAGATCGGCTTAAGAAAGTTTTTCAGCAATATATTCCCAAAGAAATTCGTCTTCGATTTTCGTTAAGTGGTAAGGACGGCGGACTGTTTTCGCAGTCGCATCCGCAGTATTTTAACAAAATTCTAATTGATGCTCCTTGTAGTGGCGAAAGACATCTTTTAAAAAATCAAAAGGAATTGAGTCAGTGGAAACCTTCGCGTTCTAAATTTTTAGCACAAAAGCAATACAGCCTATTAAGTGGCGCTTTGGTGGCCGCAAAGCCAGGTGCACGGATCGTGTATTCAACTTGTTCGCTTTCCAAAGATGAAAATGATGATGTGATCGGACGGCTGTTAGAAAAGAAGTCGGCGCAGTTCAAAGTAGAGACTCCTATTAATGCCGAAGGTGCCGTTGCTAGTGGCGCCGAAAAGACCGAATTTGGAATCCAATTTCTACCGGATAAAACGGCGATGGGCCCAATCTATTATTGCAGCCTGAAAGTCCATGGATGACCAAATCATTATCTGCTGGCGAAATCAAATCATTCGCTGCACAAGTGGATCAGATTCTTGAGGGTGCACAATTACAAAACGTATTAAGCGACGGCCGTCTTGTGGTTTTTGAACTTTATAAATATCAGTCTTATTTTTTCTGCGTTGATACCACGGTGCCACAACCCTATGTTTTTTTAACCCTGGAAAAACCGGTGCGGTTGAAAAAAGCAAATAAACCGCTGACATTGTTTTGCAACTCGCATTTAAAAAATCTTCATTGGAAACATTTGAATTTTGAAGATCATAAAGGGCGTTATTTAGGGCTAACTTTGGTCGGTGGCCCAAAGGTAGCAACTGTAGAGTTTATTTTAATTCCGCGCGTGTTTAACCTTTTAGTCAGCGTTCAGCAAGACGGCGAAAAAACCAAAAAGATTGCTTGGAACAAACCGGCTGAACTTCCTATTTCTACTTTGCCTGTCGTGGAGATGCCGGTAAATTTAAATGACTTACCTACAAATTGGAACGAATACTCGACCTATTTCGGGGAGGCCCGCGAAAAACGCGGAAGCAGTACTGAAACGCCCGATGAAAAAACAGAACTCGAAAAAAAGATCAATCAAGAAATTTCGAAAAGAGAAAAAGCGATTGCCAGTATTAAAAAATCTTTGGATGTCAGTGTAATTGAAGATTATCAGAAGTTGGGTGAATCTCTAGTTTTTAAAAATGTCCCCATACACTTGAAGCATCTTTATAAAACTGAAATGAGTTTGTCTGAAAACAAAGATCGCGCCTTTCAAAAAGTAAAAGAGTTTAAAAACAAAGTTTTAGGTGCGGAAAATCGAATCTCCGAATTGGAAAAACAAATTGACCAAATTAAGTCCACCGGCGACATACCTTCGACGCGAAAAAATTCGGGTAAAAATACTCCGAAGTCAGTACCTGGGAAAAAAGACGACTTTGGATTCAAAGCCCGCAAGTTGGATTTGGCAGCAGAGACGGTTGTCTATATGGGGAAATCGGCTGCGGATAATTTGGCCATTCTTCGAAAGTCTCGGGCATGGGATTTGTGGTTACATCTAAAAGATTATCCCAGTGCCCACGCAGTTATTTTTAAGTCTAAAAATCAAGAATTAACTTCTTCTCAGCTGAATCAGGTTTGCGAATGGTTTATCAAAGAATCCAAAACGATTAAGGACCCGATGCCGGGTGATCGAATTGAATTCATTGTCTGCGAATGCCGATTTGTGAAGCCGATTAAGGGCGACAAAGCCGGCAGAGTAAATTATCAAAATCAAAAAAATATTAATTTCCAAATTAAAAATTTTTAATTCCGTGACGGCATCCTACGTCAATCATCTATAGGCAGTTGCTTTTTTCGCTTAAAGAAATAGACTTGAACTTCATTAGGGAGATCTTATGATTGAAGTGTCGGGTTTAACAAAAAGTTATGGCACACACTTGGCCATCAATGATTTAAATTTCAAAATCAATAAAGGCGAAGTGGTTGGTTTCTTAGGACCAAATGGTGCGGGTAAATCAACTACGATGAAAATTCTAACCGGATTTATGGCGGCGACCCAAGGTACAGCCAAAGTTTGCGGTTTTGATGTTTTCGAAAATCCTATAGAAGTTAAAAAACGCATTGGATATTTGCCGGAAACTCCGCCCGTTTATTTAGACATGTTAGTCTTCGATTATTTAGAATATGTGGCTCAATTAAAAGGTGTCGAAAAGTCAAAAATCAAATCTTCGGTCGAACGAGCCATTGAGCAAACCCACTTGGGCAGTGTTCAGAAACGATTGATTCAAAATCTTTCCAAAGGTTTCAAACAAAGAGTTGGAATTGCACAAGCCCTAGTCTCCGATCCCGAAGTTTTGATTTTAGATGAACCAACGGTGGGATTGGATCCCAAACAAGTTGCGGAAATACGTGATTTAATAAAAGAACTAAAAGGTAAACATACAATTATTTTATCAACACATATTCTGCCGGAAGTGCAGTCGACTTGTGAACGAATCATTATTATTAATAAGGGTCAAATTGTGGCGCAGGATACTTTGTCCAACCTTTCGAAAATCAAGTCAGGTTCGCGCAAAGTAAAACTAAAGGTTCGTAATTCCAATGCAAACATTTCTGCGACGTTAAAGGGAATTACCGGAGTATTAAATGCTGAACAACAAAATGGTGGAATTGATTGGACCATTGATACCGAAGATAATGATGAGGTCATTGAACAAATTGCGATGCAAGTTATTCAAAGTAAATGGGGTTTGTCAGAAATAACTTCGGCCAAGGCTGATTTGGAAGACATTTTCATTAAACTTACTTACGGACAGGCAGAGGTATAAAGTGGATAAAATTATCGCAATCTACAAAAAGGAAGTTAAAGGTTTTTTCTTTAGTCCTACTTTTTATGTAGTAGCCTTTTTCTGTTCCGCAGTGATGAGTTGGCTGTACCCAATTCAATTAAGCGATTTTTTAAGCAATCTGAAAAATCAAATGTTTCAACAGGGTATGCCACCGCAGGCTCTGAACGCACATTATGCTCTTTTTATCAGACATCTGGTGAATAGCAATTTGTTACTCATTTTTATTGTTCCGGCCCTTACGATGAAACTTTTTGCCGAGGAAAGAAAATTAAGAACTTTTGACCTACTTTTAACTTCGCCTATTACCTCGGTGCAAATTGTAATTGGCAAATATCTTTCGGTTTTAACAGCTATTTTTGCAATCATGCTAATCGCATTATCATACCCAGTGATGACGGCTTTTTTTGCCAAGATTGAATGGGTGCCCTTAATGATTGCCGCATTAGGAATTTTTCTGGTGGGCGCTGTTTATGCGGCGATGAATTTATTTTGTTCGGCACTAACAGAAAGCGCCGTAATTGCCTATGTGATGGCAGTCATTTTAAATGTGTCCGTGTGGTTTGTTGGTGCCGGTTTAGAAGTTGTTGATAGTCCCTGGGGCAGGCAAATTTTCGAGCATCTTTCTTTAAATCAGCATTTAGTGGGTATGGTGGAGGGAACGATCCGCACCAGCGCTTTGATTTTTTTCTTTAGTGTGGTTTTTCTTTTCTGTTTCTTGTGCGAACGCGTAGTTGAATCTTTACGTTGGAGATAGTCGATGAGCAAAATAAGTAAAATATTATTTCTATGTAGTGCCCTGTGTGTTTTGTCTTTTATTTTAGTTCGTGTCCTGATCGGAACTTG
>JAYVAZ010000359.1:0-4291 GCA_043750675.1 Pseudobdellovibrionaceae bacterium
AGCAGGCTTCAAATCCAGAAGGCTCTATAAAAAACCAAGAAGAGCGCCTTCGTATGACCGTAAAGTTGAAAAATATGGAAGGTCACTTTGGTGACATCGTTGCTGTTTACATTGACCGCGCCAAATCTGAAAAAGACACCAATCGCCCAGAGCTGCAAAAGCTATTAATGGCCATTCGAAAACACGAAACTGATCTTGTTATGGTGAGCGAACTTTCGCGGATTTCAAGATCTATCAAAGATTTTTCTGATATCTGGCAAATGATGCAAGACAATGGCTGCGGTTTTCAATCACTGCGTGAAAACTTTGACACGACAACTGCGGCTGGGGAAATGGTTCTATTTACGTTTGCAAATATCGCTCAATTTGAAAGACGCCAAATTTCAGAAAGGGTTTCAGCAAACTTTAATATTAGGGCCCAGCGCGGACTCTTTAATGGTGGCGCAATTCCCTTTGGTTACAAGCGAATTCAAGACAAACCTGGGTACCTGGAAATTGATGCAGATTGGGCTTTGTCCGTTAGAGCCGCATTCAAGGCCGTTGTTACGGAAGGAACACTGGCCAGTGCAGCAAAGTGGTTGAATGAACAAAACTTTCGAATTAAGCCAGCTCGGGAAGGTGGCGAACTTAGAACTCGGCTTGGATATTACACTGTGAAAAATCTGGGATGGATGTTGCGCTCAAAGTTTTATTTAGGCGTGAAAACTTTCACTCAAAATAGGGAGCTCAAAGAAACTCAAGCTGTTTGGGCACCTATTATTGATCGGGAAACGTTCGATAAAGCGAATGAAATTTTAAATAAAAATTTTCGTAGAAACAAAGACACAATGTCTGATCGGTATCCCTGCCAGTTATCGGGACTTGTCTTCTGTAAAAAATGTGGCGACCGAATGGTTGGTAAATCAGCTCATGGTAGTCACGAAAAATTTGGCTACTATGAACACGCGACCAGCACCGCTCCTGGAGCTCATGTGCCAGAGCTTGAAAGGCTATGTAATCCTATAAGAGTCCCAGCAAAGCTATTAGAGCCGAGCCTGTGGAATGAAGTTTTAAATCTTTTCAGTGATGAGAAATTTGCGAATGAGCTGTTAAAATCTGCAAAAAATGCGCATCGCCTAAATTCAGGGTCCAAAGAAGTCGAAAAATACAATCATGTCATTTTCAATGTGGATCGCCAGCTCGAGATCATGGCGGAACGGTTTTCATCGTTGCCGCAAAGTATTTCACCAACACCTATTTACAAGCAGATGGAAAAGTTAGAAGAAAAAAAACGCGAAGCCCAGACCAAACTTACAGAAATACGGTCGACTGGTTTGGTGAAAGATGAGCCCTGCGAATTACAGGATTTTCAAAAATTTTTAAAAGCAATGAATGAAATTTTAAGAAAAGATGACAACTTAAAAGTTCGCCAAAAAATAATTCGTTATTTAATCCATAAAATCGATATCATCGAAGACGGGTTTGAGGCTCATTTTAAAGTTGGTGAAACCTACGTAAAGATATTCCTTCTCAATCAGAAAGACAAAAAAGGTAACGCATCGCAATTATTAAAAGATTATCGTTCGAATACTTGCCAAAATGGTGTCCCCACCCCGACTTGAACGGGGATCTACGGTTTAGGAAACCGTAGCTCTATCCTGTTGAGCTATAGGGACCTCGACGGACAAATTAATCCATTCTATTCGAGGTCGTCAACAGGTCCTAAATTGTATTTCTCAACTTTATAGCGCATGGAACGAAAGGTCACATTTAACATGCGAGCCGCTTTCTTTTTTACACCATTGCAGGCGTGAAGTGCTTTAATAAGAAGCTCTTTTTCGATTTGTTCAAGAACTTTCTCTAATTGGATACCATCTTCAGTAATTTCAATTTCATGCGAAGAAGCCATTTTACGTCCCGATGGCGTCATCACAAACGGCGGGAGACTTTCTGGCAATATCGTGGCGCCCCCCTCTAATGCAACTGTACGTTCAATAATGTTTTCTAATTCCCGTACATTTCCGGGGTAATCATACTTCTTAAGAACTTCCATCGCTTCTTGGCTGATCGCTGCAATTTGTTTATTTAAACGCTCGTTAAACTTCTTTAGAAAGAAATTTGCTAAAACCGGAACATCTTCTCGTCTTTCGCGTAATGACGGAGTTTTAATGTTGATAACATTTAAGCGGAAAAATAAATCTTGGCGAAAAGTAGCGTCTTTTACCATTTGATCTAAATCTCGATTGGTGGCCGCAATGATACGAACATCGACTTTGATATCTTCTGTTGAACCCACTCGACGGATGACACGCTCTTGAATCGCACGAAGTAACTTCACCTGCAAAGACAACGGTAATTCACCGACCTCGTCCAGAAATAATGTTCCACCATCGGCAACTTCAAATAAGCCGGGTTTATCAACAATCGCGCCGGTAAAGGAACCTTTCTTATGACCAAACAATTCACTTTCCATCAAATTTTCTGGAATGGCACCGCAGTTGATCGTAACGAAATTTTTGTCTTTGAGAAGACCATTGTAATGAATCGCTTTGGCAACAACCTCTTTACCCGTTCCGCTTTCACCCGTAACTAAAATATTTGTGGGAGTTTGCGATACTCGTTTAATCAGTTCGAAAATTCGATGCATAGGTTCCGAATTTCCAATTAAATTTTGAAAACTATTTTCTTTAACTAATTCTTTTTTCAGAATTTTATTTTCAACTTCAAGATTTTTATGTTTTAAAGCATTTTGGATATTTAATCGAACTTCATCCAATTTAAATGGTTTGGTTAAATAATCGTAAGCACCCATTTTCATTGCTTCCACTGCATTTTCGGTTGAACCGAAGGCGGTGATCATCATAAAAACGGTGTCGGGATAAAACTCTTTTACATGTTTTAAAAGTTCAATCCCGTTCATGTTGGGCATTTGCAAATCCGAAATGATCATGTCGATACTTTTTTTCGACAGAAGATCTTTGGCCTTAGCACCATCTTCTGCGGTACTAACTTCATATCCTTCTTTTTTTAACATGATCTCTAAAAATTCACGGATGGATTCTTCATCGTCAACGATAAGTATTCTTGGTTTCATAATCTCAATATTACTGTTTTAAGCTGGGGAAGGAAATAACAAATTCTGTTCCTAGACCCAACTGACTTTCGACATTTATGATAGCTTTATGAGCATCAAATATTTTGTGAGTTATCGCTAGACCAAGTCCAGTGCCCTTAGGTTTTGTTGTATGAAAAGGTTCAAACATTCTTAACTTTGTTTCTTCATTCATTCCGTTGCCGTTATCTTTTACTTTCACAACCGCCAACCCATTTTGCACTGTTAGCGAAACCTGTAGCCGTTTGTTTTCTGTTTTTTCCATTGCCTGAAATGCATTTATGACGATATTCAGGAACGCTTGTTTCAGTTTGTCTTTATGCCCAATAATGAAAACACCTTCATCCAATTGCAATTCAGATTGAATTAATCCGGCTTGTTGCGAAAGTTTATTTTGATCCAAAACTTCTTTTAGCAGTTTTTTAAGATCAATTTTATCACCGGGCGGTTTGTCGGGTTTGGCGAAATCTAAAAATTCCGAAATTAAATTATTTAGTCGATCAATTTCTCTTAATATAATTCTACTTAACTTCTGATCTTCTTCGGTTTTAAAATTTTGGCTAAGTAATTCAACGCTACCGCTGATACCAGCCAAAGGATTTCTAATTTCATGCGCAATGCCAGCGGCCAATTGACCAATAGCCGCCATTTTTTCACTTTGTCTTAGTGTAAACTCCATCTTTTTAAGTTCGGTTTGGTCTTCTAGCACCCAAAGTAGAGCTTCTTCCCCTAACCAATCTTTTTCCTGTGGGATCATTTTATATTTAAAAAGACTTTCGCCATCGATACTTTTTTTAGTGCATTCCCCTTCGACAGCCACATCCGCATTATTAATAATCTGGGCAAACTCGGAAAAATGAGATAGTAGAGAATTTCCTTTGAAAATTTGGTAAGCTTCGGCAAGAGAATTGGTTTTGACTATCGATCCGTCCTTACGAGTAGTTATTAAAAGGTTTGGCACGGTCTCTACGATCATTTCGTTCATACTTTGCATCGCTCGAATACTTAAATTTTTAGTTAAAAGACTTTCACCCAAGAAATTGATTTGATCAGAAAGGTAACCCGAAATCCATGCCACCGTAAAAAACGCGATGTTGTTTAACAACAGCATAAATACGTAAGACAGAGCCTTTACTTCCGGATTTAATAAAGACAACGAAGAAAAACAAATGGCACAAGTAACCGCGACAAGCAAAGCCC
>JAYVAZ010000360.1:0-5695 GCA_043750675.1 Pseudobdellovibrionaceae bacterium
ATTTCGGTTGCTCAAAAGAATACTGAAGAATATTTAGGTAGCGTTAAAAAAGTAGCCGTTACTAAAGGTTCAACTACTGAACAAGCTAAACATATTAAATCGGCCTTAGACCAAATGCCTGAACTAAATAAAATTAGCGCCGGCGAAAAAGAAGGTCTATCTTTAAGTCTATTAAATGATAAAGACGGTAGTGGAATGCGTTTAGTATCTTCAATGATCGAAGCACAAAGAAAAGCTGAAGTCAGCAAAGACACGGTATTAGCGGCGTCGGTAGAAGTGACTCCAACTTTAATTCGTATGAAACAAGCTTCTGCGGTAGAGGTTTCAGTTAAGTCTACAAAAGTACTTTTAGATAAAACCAACATGGCAAGTGATCTAGCCGAACTAAAAGCAGCAGTTGCGAAAAATGCTGAAGTTCAAGGTGACGTATTGTCGATTTTTTCAAAAGCATCACGCGAGTCTTACAATAACGTAAATAGCAAAGTGAAAAAAGCTTCTGACGCTAATGATCGCTTATTAGCCGAAGAATCATTATATATTGGAATCATGGAACAGATTAAATTGGAACAACCGAATTTAACCGGTAAGGATTTACATGATGCTGTTATGCAAAGAGTTCGTGAGCTGATCGCTTGCGGTAAGTAATTACCGACCGAGACTAAAAATAGAAAACTAACTGAAACCGTGATGAGAACCATCGCGGTTTTTTTATTGCGCGCAATTGTCGGGGAATTTATCTGCCTATCTTTGAGAATCGAGTGAGGTATTAGATTCCATTGTTGGGTGGAATTTTTGCGCTTTCGTCGTTATTCATAATCAGAATCTCGATGCGGCGATTCTTTGCCCGATTGATTTCTGTGGTATTAGGTACCAAGGGTTTTTGATCTGCATAGGAAACGGCCGACAATCTAGAAGGATCAACATTATGGTATTTGATCAAATACTTCACAACACTGGTTGCTCTTAAACTAGCTAACTCCCAATTGCTTTCAATGGGTCCACCATAAATGGTTTGGTCATCGGTATGACCTTCAATAACTACTTTATTTTTGGTCGCTTTTAAAATATCGGCAATTTTATCCAATGACTTCAAGGCGGGTAATTTTAATTTTTGTGAACCAACCGGAAAAAACGTAGAAGCAGCCAAACTAATTCGAACTCCAATATTATCATAACGTAAACCTCCTATGGCTAGTTTACGTTCTTCGGGAGTCATTTTTTTTTCTAATAATTTGTCGATATATTCTTCTAGTTCGCCGTTTCCAATATTTTTTTGTTGAAACAAATCTATGGGATCAATGATTTGGCCGACCATTCCACCGGAATCGCGACCTGAACCACCGCCACCAATCATCCTAAATTCGGCACGTATGCTGTTTTCAAACTTCTTTTCTTTTTCTTCGTTCTGAGTTGATGTTGCAAATAAAACAACAAAAAATGCAAACAGCAAAGTAATAAAATCGGCGTAAGAAACAAGCCATCTTTCGTGATTTTCATGTTCGACTTCCTTATGTTTTCGTCTTCTCATCTTAAGTCTATTCTTCTTCCATGAACGGTTTCAATCTAATTTCAATTAAGCTTGGACTTAACCCTGCTGAAATTGCTAAACCACCTTCTAAGACCATTTCCTTAATACGAATCTGCGACGAAATTTTCTTTTTAAGTTTATTTCCGATTGGAATAAAAATAAGATTGGCAAATCCCACTCCGTAAATGGTTGCCACGAAAGCAACCGCAATACCGGCACCCAATTTACTAGTATCAGACAAGTTTCCCATTACATGGATCAAACCTAAAACCGCACCGATGATTCCAATTGTCGGCGCAAAGCCACCTGCATCGGACCAGATTTTTGCACCGTTATTTAGACTTCTCTCTTCCATATCAATGATTTGTTCGAAGACGCTGGTCACGATTTTTGGATCAACGGCATCCACCACATTTTGCATCACATTTCTAAGAAATGGATCCTGCATATCTTTTAGCCGAGTTTCAATGGCCAAGGGTGTTTCTTTTTTTGCTAACTTTGCGCATTCGATAAGTTCGGCATAAATTTTTCGGGCTTGGGTCATGTCATCTTTTAAAAAAGCTTTTTTTAAAAGTTGAAAACCTAATTCGATGTCTCTTGATTTGGAAGATACCATTACCGCGCCCGCTGTGCCAGTAAGTACAATCATCGCGGCAGCACCTTGCACCAAAGAAGCAGTGTGACCGCCTTCGATCATGTTCCCCAAAAGTATTCCGCCAATTCCAATAACTAAACCCAAAATTGTAGCTAAATCCATGGTGTACCCCGTAAAAATATAATGACACTAAAACTGCTGAAGTGCATTGCTGTGTTTTCAGTATGTGCTTTTGTCTGGGCCTGAAGACACACCCTGGACTTTCGATCCGTTCACGGATAAATTCAAAGCATGAGTAATATTTTCGAATCCATTCAAAAATTTGATGAGTGGCTTTTGCTGCTAGTCAACCGAGAGTGGACGTCTGCTTTTGCAGACTGGTTTTTTCCATTTATCACCGACTTAAACCGCACAGCCGTTTTTAAAGTCTGTACTCCATTACTGTTGCTGGTGGTTTTGTGGGTTTTCTTTAAGAAGCGGGGATTATTTTACTTCTTAGTGTTTTTTGCAACAACGGCGGCGTCCGATTGGGCCTGCAACGCGCTTATTAAGCAAAAAGTTCAACGATTACGTCCCCCAGATGCAGGCGTCGATGTAATACTAAGAACTGAATTCCATGGTGGATATAGTTTTACTTCAAATCACGCCTCCAATATTTTTTTTTCAATGACCTTTCTGTGCTTTTTGTTTCCTAAAAAAGCAAAATACTTTCTGACGGTCGCCTTTTTAGTCGCTTATTCTCGGATGTATGTCGGCGTACATTATCCAACAGACGTTATTTGCGGGGCACTCTTAGGAATCCTATTTGCGGTAGGCTCTTTTCGTTTAGCTGAACTCATCAGAAAGCGAAATTTTCCGAATGTCTAAAGTCATCGTTACTGGAGCAAACGGGTTCGTTGGTGCCTGGCTAGTTAAAGGGCTTTTACAACAGGGACACCAAGTCAGCATTCTCTGTCGGGAAACTTCCGATCTAAGTGATCTACAAGGTCTGGATTTTGAAAAATGCATCGGTGATATTACCGAAGCCTCTTCTATAAATACAGCCTTTCAGGGAATGGACACGGTTTTTCACTTGGCAGGTCTAGTTTCCTATAAGAAATCCGAACGTCCCAGAATGGATTTGGTAAATGTACTAGGCACAAAAAATGTTGTTGATTCCGTCAAAAAAAATGAAGTTTCCAAATTAGTTCATTTCAGTTCGGTCGTTGCGATCGGCGCGGGATTTAGTGCTGATGAAGTATTAAATGAAAATTCTAAATTTAATTTATCACCACTAAATTTGGGTTACTTTGAGACCAAAAAACAAGCAGAGGAAATCGTTCTTCAAGCATTCCAGAAGAAGGAAATCGATTGTGTCATTTTGAACCCTAGTACAATTTATGGTCCTGCCGATGCCAAAAAAGGCAGTCGTTCTAATCAAATCAAAGTGGCCCAGGGTAAGATGCCTTTTTATACTTCTGGCGGTGTCAGCGTGGTTGGCGTGGAAAATGTTATTCAAGGAACATTGGCGGCTTGGAAAAAGGGACGCAGTGGAGAACGATATATTTTAGCTGGCGAAAATCTAACAATTAAACGATTGTTCGAAATGATTGCTAAAGAGGCGGGCGTCTTGCCTCCGCAAGTAAAACTTCCAACTCTTGTTCTGCATTTTTTAGGAGCAATTACTGAAGGTTTAAATCAAATGGGACTTAAAGGGCCTATCAGTAGTGAAACAGCTTGGACCTCTACTTTATTTCATTGGTTTGATTCCAGTAAAGCCGAACGTGAACTTGACTTTAAACCTGGTTCGGCTGAAAAAGCCATTGCAGCCAGTGTCGCATGGATGAAAGAAAACGGTTTATTGAACCGATAGGCAAATGAATTTGAAACAACTTACAAAAAATACATTTAAACTTTTTCTTTACCTGGGAAGTTTTTTTCTTTTGATCATTGGCTTGGGGTTAACTTTTATTTTAATGCAAATTCCCAGCGATAAAGAAATCAAAGGTTGTATCACCACCAAAATGTATGAAGTCAAACTATGTCCAGACAGTGGACAATATGTAAAAATTAATCAAATTTCAGAATTTTTGCAAAAGTCAGTTGTTCTTACCGAGGACTCAGCATTTTACCAGCATAGTGGTTTTGACTTCACTGAATTAGAACGTAGTTTCAAAACTAATCTGGAAAAAGGAAAATTTGCCCGCGGTGGGTCTACCATAACTCAACAATTGGCAAAAAACCTTTTTTTAACTAAGGACAAAACCTTAACTCGTAAGTTGATCGAAGCCCTGATTACAATTCGAATTGAAAAGGTATTAACTAAAAAACAAATTTTGGAAAAATACCTAAATGTTGTTCAATTTGGGAAAAATATTTTCGGAGTTAAACAGGCGGCATTTTACTATTTCAAAAAAACTCCCAGCCAGCTGAATATGACCGAATCTGCGTTCCTTACATTCCTTCTACCCAGTCCGGAAACCTATTCGAAATCATTTCATCTTAAACAGCTAACTCCTTTTGCTAAAAAAAGGCTTTATACCATTGTTGAACGAATGTATGCGTTTCAAAGAATTGGCACTGAAGATTATGAAAAATCCATACAACAGATCCCCTACTTTCTTAGTGGGCCACCACCTGCTGATGCAGAAAATTACAAAAACATCGACGAAGAAGAGGGTGGCTTGTTGGATTATTTCTTTGGAGGTTCTAATGACGATGAAGCCAAACCTGAACCTAAAACAAAAGGTAAAGGCGATGCTAAAGGCGTAGTACCGATTGCACCTATGCCAGGAACCATCAATGTTCCTGCGACTACAGCGAGCCCAGCGGAACCGGATAATGCCGAAGAAGTTGAAGACTAAAATCAGTATCCGACTAATTCTAAAATAGATTATTAAATTTTACGAAATTAATTTAGCTTGAATTCTTTTAGCAGCGATTTTTAAACAAATTATACTCAGAATTATTAAAAATAAAACGTGACCTACGATAGACCAACGATAGCCCTCTAGCAACAAAGTACGAACTGCCGAAACAGTGTGCGAAAGCGGCAATAGATACGTTAAAACTTTAATGAAAATCGGCAGCTGATCAATGGGAAAAAAAGTTCCACTAAACAAAGACATTGGGACTATGAATCCTGAAGTTGGGTAGATGATCTGATCGTAGTTTTTAACCAGCGAAGTAACAATCATACCGATGCTTGCAAATAAAAAAGAGGAAATGAATAAAATTCCGAATACGGGAATCATTTTAGTCAAATCTACAATTCCAAAAAAAGTCGCTACAAATGCCACCCCGAACGCGCTGAAGAGTCCCTTGGTTGCGCCCCAGAATACTTCACCCAGTACAATTTCAAATGGCTCTAAAGGAGTCAAAACCATAGTGTTGTAAATATTCTGATAAGTCAGTTTGGAATAATTAGCATAAGTACTTTCAAAAAAAGCCACCATCATACTGCTCACACACAATAAGGCCGGAAAATAAAAATCAATATAACTGACACCATTCATCGTCGGAATGTAAGATCCGACACCATAACCCAAAGCAACTAGGTAAAGGGTAGGTTCAATTAAAATCCAAAATAAAGA
>JAYVAZ010000361.1:0-3229 GCA_043750675.1 Pseudobdellovibrionaceae bacterium
CCAACTTCAGTGCAAATGCTGCCGGCGAGTCGGCGGCGGGATTAGAATCGGAAGCATTGAAATTTTCGATTAAGACAGTTTCTTGCAACTAATTTCAACGGTCAAAGGGCTAGTAAAAATTTTAAACTTAATTTAATTTCGATCTTTTTGGTAAGTGGTTTAAAATATTCCCTGATGTGGAAATCAAATAAAATTTTAGTATCTATTTATATTTTGATTTGTTTTTTTAATCCTGTTTCTTGGGGACAAAAGACGGAAGTAGTCCCGACAGCACCGTCAATCAAAACTAAAGTGCAAAAGAAGGCTTCGAAGCCCGTCACTAAAGAGGCCAGCTCTAGTCCGCCGGCCAACCCCAATAAAACTAAAAATTCATTTTTTCCGGTGTCCTATACATTTCTGCGATTACTCCATTCCGCCGACAATTTGGGAATCTGGAGGGCCGAAACCGGATTGAATCTTCCAGGTTCTTCTTACTTAATCACGACCTATACATTTACCTCTTCCAAGGACTCCAAAAATGAAAGCGATTTTCGTTCTTATAGTTTATCCGGTTACTTGTTTTCTCCGCACTATTTTGATTTAGGGTTGGTGGGAAATTACGCTACGGCAGGATCGGCAGCCAGTAGCGCAGGTAGAGCCGGTTTCTATTATTGGTTTGCCCATAAGAGCGAAAATGTCACTATGGTCATAGCGCCAGTAGTCGTCCTAAATGCGATGAGTTCGGATGCCGGTAAGTTTGTCCTTTTTAGTTCTTTTAATTTTTTTCGCGGCCTTGTTTCTTTTACGCCAAACGTAATCTACACATGGGCAGAATTGACTAAATCAACAGGTACCGAGCTGGCGCTGGGGTATAAACTATGGGACGTTTTTAAATTGGTTGTTGTTAATCGAACTTCGAAATCCAGCGTAACTAGTTCAGGTCAAACGACCACTACGGCGACTTCTTCAAACATGTTTGGAATGGAAATTAATGCCGTTTTCTAACCTTTTTCAAAATCAAATTGAGAACTAAGCGGCGAATAAAAAAACCCAGGATTTTGTCCTGGGTTTTTTTCATCTTTCACTAACGCGAAAAATTAATCTTTAATAAAGACTAGTAACGAGAACGACGTTCGCCGCCGCCACCACCGAAAGATTTACCGCCACCGCGATTGTTATCACGAGGAGCCATTGGTTTTGCTTCACTTACGTTAAGTGTGCGGCCACCATGTTCTTTGCCGTTTAATTTTTCGATAGCTGCATCTGCTTCATTAGCATCAGTCATCTCTACGAAACCGAAACCTTTGCTGCGACCAGAATCACGGTCCATGATTACTTTTGCGGTATCTACATTTCCGAATTCAGAAAAGATTCCAGCTAATGATTGATCATCAGTTGAATAAGATAAGTTACCTACGTATATTTTTTTTCCCATATTTGCCTCCAGTAAAAGCTTTGGGGCCATTCGCTGAAAGACAAAATACATTGTGAATCACGAGAACGGACGGTTGAGGCCAGATAGAAACATAATTCTTTTAGTTTGCCTACTGAAATTTCCTTAATTCCTTCCCAAATAGGACGCTTTGTAAAAAAGAGTTCCTAGCCGGCTGGCCCAAAACCGTTAAAACGGCTTCCCGGTCCTGCGTTAAGCGGTAAGGGCAGGTTAATTTCGCGTTTTATTGCAGTTTACGACTAGACGACGATAGGAATTTCTTATCATTTTTTTTCATTTGTACTTAAAATAAGAGATGAACTCTTACCATTTTAAGGAACATAACTAATGAAAAACTCGATGTATTTTTTATTGGCTTTTCTTTTTGTCACTGTCCAATGTGCGCATAAAGAAGCGAATTTAACGTCGGCTAACAGCCTAACAACACAGACTTCGACTAAACACCGAATAACTCGTGCGGTGGCCAGCGCTAATCCCAGTTCCAAAGATTGGATCGAAGCGCTGCCTGGCGACAAAAATGACTTTTTGGACCTGGTGAAAAGAAAAATCGCACCGGTTTTAAAGACAACAGCCGGTACCGCAGCTGAAAAAGAAATCTATGCCGAAAGAATTTCCAAGTACTTAGGATTCTTAATGACCAATTTTGGCGAAGATGGACCTTTAAACGCCGACGCATTGGTCGCAGCCAAGGCGAAATTGGCCGATAAAATCATGGCTCGTTTAATGTCTTCTTCAACGCAATTCATATTGTGCCCAGATTTAACTGATTATGAGTGTCTAGAAAAAACTCCGGTAATTACACCTGGAGCAGAAATGCGTCGCGAAGATCCTAAATTAGAATTAGGAAAACGCGTGATAGTGCAGGAGAGTTTGCTGGATAATTCCGAATGGTTTTTTACGACACAGATCATGGTCCCCGAAAACGAAGTCGATTTAAGTAAAGCTTTGGCTGGGCAATTGGCTAAAAAAATTGAAGAAGAAGGTACTAAAGAAATCTACATGGCATTGTACGGTATCGATGACGTCAACGGCAGTATGAAGGGCGTTTACGACGCTTTGATGGGGAAAATTGCCAGTGGAGTAAAAGTAAAAGGTGTATTTGATCAAGAGGGCTTTAGCCCGGGTGTAACTGGTCCTTTAACATTTTCATATGTGAAACCTCCCAAAGGCCCGGCCTACGATAGCTGGATTTTAAAACCCTTGGATGACGGTATTAAGACTAATTTGGGTTTCCAATATAATGTAGGAACGCAAGGTCTGATCAATGCTTTGTCTGCAAATGCCAAGGCCGATATAGATGCCAAAGGCCGAATCGAAAGTAAAGATGACGGAATTATGCATAATAAGTATTTCGTTTTCAAAAATGCCAGTAATAAGTACAGCGTTTGGACAGGAACGGCAAATGTGGCGCGTACTTGTATGGGTACAGAAAGAAATTCCAACATGGGTTTCTTCATTAAAAATGACGAAGTAGCGACTTCGTTCATAAAGGAATTTAAAGAAATGTACGAATTTGCACCGGAAGGAACAGCGGGCAGTAAAGATTTTAAAGGTTTAAAAACAGCGACTTATCGTATGGGCCGATTCCACGGAATGAAAAAGCCAAATACGAAACGTCTTTTTTACTTTGCTAAAGACAATACCGATTTGAAATTATACTTTTCGCCAACCGACGATGCTGAACATCGCGCCATTTTACCTATGCTTCATTCCGCGAAGGCTGGTGACATTTTAAGGATTTCAATGTTTGGTGCGGCCGGAGTCGATTACGTTCGAGCAATTCAATTGGCCGCTTCC